>JBKJRJ010000100.1:0-5133 GCA_046594705.1 Vicinamibacterales bacterium | reverse complement strand
GCTGGGATGTCGTCCATTGCTGGGAGGAACCCTATATCTTCGCCGGCGCGCAGGTGGCGCGCGCCACGCCGGCTGGTGCCGCGCTGGTCATCGCCTCGTTCCAGAACCTCGACAAGTCGTATCCGTGGCCCTTCAGCCGCTTCGAGCGCGAGGCGATGACGCGGGCCGACGGCTGGATCGCCTTTGGCCAGAGCGTGCACGACACGCTCTCGGTGCGCGCGTCGTATGCGGGCAAACCCTCCCGGGTGATTCCGCCTGGAGTGGACGTCACCCTCTTCCGCCCGGACCCCGGCGCCGGGCGGTCAATCCGTGCGCGGCTCGGTTGGGGAGACACCGATAGGGTGGTGGGATTTCTCGGGCGGTTCGTGCCCGAAAAAGGCATGGCCCTCCTGATCGAGGCGCTCGGCGGCGTCACCACGCCGTGGCGGGCGCTGTTTGTCGGCGGCGGTCCGCTGGAAGGCGCGCTGCACGACTTCGCGGCCAGGCATCCTGGGCGCGTGCACATCGAGACGGGTGTCGCCCACGACGAAGTGCCGGCGTGGCTCAACGCAATGACGGTCCTGTGCGCACCAAGCCAGACGACCGCCGCCTGGCGCGAGCAGTTCGGACGGATGCTGATCGAAGCGATGGCGTGCGGCGTTCCGGTGGTGGCGAGCGACAGCGGCGAGATGCCCTCCGTGGTCGCCGACGCCGGCGTCGTGGTCGGCGAGCACGACGTGGCGGGGTGGACCCGCGCGATCGACCGGCTGCTGGGTGACGAGGGGGAGCGGCGGGCGCAGGCGGCGCGCGGACTCGAGCGCGCCCAGGCGCGATTTGCGTGGCCGGTCGTCGCCCGCGCGCACCTGGCGTTTTTCGAGGCCCTCACATCGTGATCGCGGCCCGACTGCGCGTGGCCGTTCTCGCTGATTACGCCGAAGAAGGCTGGCCCAGCATGGACCTCGTCGCCGACATGCTGGTGGCGCACCTTCGCGACGAGCACGCTGCCACCGTCGATGTGACCCTGGTCCGGCCCGCCATGCCGTCCCGGCTGGCCCGCAACTTCGACCGCCTGGCGGCGCGGTTCTACGACTATCCACGCGTGCTCTCCTCGCTCCCCGGACGCGTCGACGTGTATCACCTGGTCGATCATAGCTACGCCCACCTGCTGCACGGGCTGCCGGCCGGCCGGACGCTGGTCACCTGCCACGACCTCGACACCTTCCGCTCGGTCCTGCAGCCGAACGAGGAACAGCGCTCATGGCTGTTCCGCCGGATGACGCGCCGCATTCTCTCGGGGTTGCGGCTGGCGTCACACATCGCCTGCGACAGCGAGGCGACCCGCGACGCCTTGATCCGGCTGGCGGGTTTTCCGGAGGCCCGGCTGTCGGTCATTCCCAACGGCACCGATACCGGGGGTGAACCGCAGGCGGATGCCGCCGCCGAGGTCGAGGCCGCACGCATGCTGGGTCCGCGGCGCGGCGTCGAACTGCTCCATGTCGGCAGCACCATCCCGCGCAAGCGGATCGACCTGCTGCTCGAGATCTTCGCCGGCGTGCGGCGGGTGCAGCCGGACATCCGGCTGACCCGGGTGGGTGGGCCGTTCACCGCAGCACAGCGGATTCACGCCCGCGACCTCGGGGTGCTTGACGCCATCCAGGTACTGCCGTTTGTCGATCGAGCGACGCTCGGGGCGGTGTATCGCCGCAGCGCCCTGGCGCTGCTGACTTCGGACCGGGAGGGCTTCGGACTTCCGCTCGTCGAAGCGCTGGCCTGCGGCACGCCGATGGTCGCGAGTGACATCCCGGTCCTGCGTGAGATCGGCAGTGACGCCGTGACCTACTGTCCAGTGGACGCGCTCGAGGCCTGGGTGCGGACCATCCTGCGTTTGCTGCACGAGCGCGAGACTGGCGCCGAGGCGTGGAGCGCGCGTCGAGCCGCCGGACTCGCGCGCGCCGCGGATTTCAGCTGGTCGCGCTATACCGAGGACGTCGTGGCTCGCTATCGCGCCATCGCCGGGCGAGCGGTGGAGCCCGCCACACCATGATGCGCGTGCTGCACGTCGGCAAGTTCTATCCGCCCCACGCCGGGGGCATCGAGCGCGTCGTCGAGACGCTGTGCCGTTCGAGCCGCGGCCTGGTCGAGAACTACGTCCTGGTGTGCAACGCATCCGGTGACACGGTCGAGGAGGTCGTGGACGGGGTGCACGTGACGCGGGTCGGCACGATTGGGTCCATCGGATCGGTGCACATCGCGCCGGCGCTCGGCTGGTGGCTCCGCGCCATTCCCGCGGACCTCATCATTCTCCACGAACCCAACCCGTGGGCGCTGCTCGCGTACGCGATCGCGCGCCCGGCGGCGCCTCTGTTCGTGTGGTACCACAGCGAGGTGGTGCGGCCCGCGCTGCAGTACGCGCTGTTCTACGCTCCGCTCGCGCGCTTCGTCTACCGACGGGCACGCCGGATCCTGGTGTCTTCGCCCGCGCTCGCGAAACACGCCGGGGCGCTCGAGCCCTACCAGGACCGCGTGCGCGTCGTGCCCTTCGCCATCGACCCGGCCGCGTGGGCGATGGGGCCCGCCGTGCCGGACTCAGGGGAGCCCTTCGTCCTGTTCGCGGGGCGGCATGTCGGCTACAAGGGCGTGGACATCCTGCTGCACGCCCTTGAGCGCCGTGCGGCACGCGCCGTCATCGTCGGCGACGGCCCGAAGCGCGCCGAGTGGGAGCAGCTGTCGCGGCAGCTCGGTCTCGATGGCCGCGTGACGTTCACGGGCGAGGTGCCTGACGAGGAGCTGCGCCGCCTGATGCACGCCTGCGCCGTCCTGGTTCTCCCGTCATTGACGCGGGCCGAGGCATTCGGCTACGTGCAGCTCGAGGCCATGGCGGCGGGGAAGCCCGTGATCAGCACTGACGTCCCGAGCGGGGTGTCGTGGGTCAACCAGGACCAGCGCACCGGGATTGTCGTCGCGGCGGGCGACGAGACGGCGCTCGGTGCGGCCATCGACCGGCTGCTCGGTGACGCCCCGCTTCGCGCGCGGCTGGGCGCGGCCGGTCGCGCGCGGGTCGAGGAGGAATTCACATTCGGACGGCTGCGCGAGCGTCTTCGGCTGCTTTATGAGGAGGCCGCGGTGCTGCCGCCGTGGCCGGCGGCATGCTGAAGCGTGCCTTCGATCTCGCGCTGTCGGCCGCGGGGCTGGTCGCATCGGCGCCGCTCTGGGCGCTGTTCGCCGCGGCCATCAAGCTCGAGGACGGCGGCTCGATCTTCTTCCGGCAGGAGCGGGTCGGACGCGGCGGCGGTGTCTTCATGGCCGTCAAGTTCCGCTCGATGCGCCCCGACGCGGAGAAGGGAGTCGGCGCCATCCAGGCCATCGAGCACGATCCCCGGGTGACGCGCGCCGGGCGCTTCCTGCGCGCGACCGCGATGGATGAGCTGCCCCAGCTGTGGAACATCTTTCGCGGCGACATGAGCTTCGTCGGCCCTCGCGCCCTGCGGCCGGGCGAGATTGAGCCGGGTCGCAACGGCGTGCTCGAGCGGCTGGAGGACGTGCCAGGGTTCGCGACGCGGGTGTCGGTGCGGCCGGGACTGACCGGCATCGCGCAGGTCTACGCGCCCCGCGACGTGCCGCGCCGCCACAAGTTCAGATACGACCGGATCTATGTGCGAAAGCGCTCGTGGTGGCTCGACGTGCGATTGATTCTCATCTCGTTTTGGATTAGCGTTCAAGGCACCTGGGAAGCCCGCGATAGGAAGTATTGAGGCAGACATTTGCGTGATGTCGTAGTCGTCGGCGCCGGCCCGGCCGGGCTGATGGCCGCCAGACAACTGGCACAGCAGCGTCACGATGTCGTGGTGCTCGAAGAGCACTCCCTCGTCGGGGTGCCGACGCACTGTACCGGCCTGCTCGGGCTCGAGGCGTTTTCAGAACTCGACATTCCCCGCCACACCATCCTCGACACCACGCACGCGGCGCGGTTCGTCGGACCCGACGGCACCTCGGTCGTCGTCGACGCCGATCGCGTGAATGCCGCCATCGTCGATCGCGCCCTGTTCGACCAGGCGCTCGCGGCGTCGTGCACGGCGGCGGGGGCCGACCTGCGACGGAGCGCGCGGGTCCGCACGATTACGATCAAATCCGACCGCGTGACGGTGACCGCGGACGGCGCCGGCGGGACCATCGACGCGCGCGCGTGCATCCTGGCCTGCGGTGCAAACTACCGGTTCAACCGCCAGCTTGGTCTCGGCGTGCCACGGGCCTACGTCCAGAGCGCGCAGCTCGAGCTTGCGTTCGCGGGACCGGATCAGATCGAGGTGCATCTCGGCCGCGAGGTGGCGCCGCGTGGCTTCGCGTGGGTCGTGCCGTTTCGCCGCGACGGCCAGCCGTTTCAGCGGCTCGGCCTGATGGCCGACGCGCGAGCGGGATCGCACTTTCGCACCTTCGCGTCGGATCTGCGTCAGCGCTTCTCGGTGTCGGACGAAGCCTGGCCGGAGCCGCGTCTCAAGATCCTGCCGCTCGGTCCGGTGTCACGGACCTACGGGCCGCGCCTGCTCGCGGTCGGCGACGCCGCGGGACTGGTCAAGCCGACGACCGGCGGCGGCATCTACTACGGGCTGATCAGCGGCCAGTTCGCGGCGGAGACGCTCGACGGCGCGCTGCGCGAGGACGACCTGCGCGAGTCCCGGCTGCGTCAGTACGAAACCCGCTGGCGCGATCGGCTCGGCGCCGAAATCCGGATCGGTCTCGCGTTCCGCCTGCTCGCCTCACGGTTCAACGATCGCGGCATCGACTCGCTGGTCGAGCTCGCGCGGATCGACGGCATCATACCCATGCTGCGCCAGACCGCTGACTTCAACTGGCACCGCCAGTCGGCGCTGGCGCTGATGCGCCACTCGCAATTCCGCCGCATCCTGCTGTCTTCCCTCTGGAGCTGACCCCACCTCCGTCACCCCCCGGCAAACAGAACGGGGACGCTGCGCGGATCGCGGAGGGGCACTATGCCCGCAAGCAGATTCACTGCCCGAGCCGCGTCGTGGCGTGGAGCCACGGCAGCCGGTTCGATCTCGCGCGCCGGCTGGTCCCGCAGACCGGCGCCGGCCGGCTGCTCGACTACGGGTGTGGCGACGGCACGTTTGTCGCGATGGTGCACGCCGGCTTCTCGGA
>JBKJRJ010000526.1:0-8112 GCA_046594705.1 Vicinamibacterales bacterium | reverse complement strand
CCACAAACCTCTTCTGCTAAGCTCCTCTGATGGCCTGGTTCAAGAAGGTCCGCAAGCCGATCGAGCCGCTCGCCAAGAATCAACCGAGCCGGGTGCCCGAAGGGCTGTGGGTCAAGTGTCCCTCCTGCGGCGAAGTCATCTACAACAAGGACCTGGCTGGGACGATCAACGTGTGCCCCAAGTGCGCGCACCACTTGCGCATCGGCGCGGCGGAGCGGTTGCGGATGCTGTTCGACGGTGAGTGGCAGGAGTACGACACGCACCTGCAGTCCACCGATCCGCTCACCTTCGTCGACACCAAGCCGTACCGCACGCGTCTCGCCGCCACCATCGCGTCCACCGGGATGAAAGACGCGGTGATCTGCGCGACGGGACGAATCGAGGGGATCGAGACCTCCGTCGCGGCGATGGAATACTCCTTTATCGGCGGCAGCATGGGGGTGGTGGTCGGCGAGAAGATTACCCGCGCCATCGAACGCGCCCTCGAACGCCGGCTGCCCGTCGTCATCGTGTCCTCGTCTGGAGGAGCCCGGATGATGGAGGGGGCGCTGTCGCTGATGCAGATGGCGAAGATCAGCGCGGCGCTGGCGCGGCTCGACCGCGCCCGCCTGCCCTACGTGTCGGTGCTCACCGATCCGACGACTGGCGGCGTGACGGCGAGTTTCGCGATGCTGGGCGACGTCAACATCGCGGAGCCCAAGGCGCTCATCGGCTTCGCCGGCCCGCGCGTGATCGAGCAGACCATTCGCCAGCAGCTGCCCGAGGGGTTCCAGCGCAGCGAGTTCCTGCTCGAACACGGCATGCTGGACCTCATTGTCGATCGGCGCGAGTTGAAGGCGGCGATCGCGCGGGTGCTGCGCTTCGGGATCGCGGCGGACGGCCCGGCGCGCACCGTTGCGCCGGTTACCCGCGTTGCGCCGGTTACCGGCGTTGCGCCCGTCACCGGCGTTGCGCCCGCCACCGGGCCTGCCCCCGCCGCTGCGCCGGCGACGCCCGCAGCCGCGCCGGTGGAGTCTCCGACTTCGTCGTGACGCTGCCGTCGAAGCCGCCGGGGTCGACACCGCCCTCGACGCCGCTCGGGACCGGCCCTGCGACGTCGCCCAGCGCAGGCCGGCCGGCGGTCGACTTCCTGTTCAGTCTCGAACGCTTCGGCATGAAGTTCGGCCTCACCAACATCGCGACCCTGTGCGCGGCGCTCGGCAATCCCCAACAGGCCTTTCCATCGGTCATCGTCGCCGGCACCAACGGCAAGGGGTCGGTCACCGCGATGGTTGACACCGCGCTCCGCGCGGCCGGCCGCCGCAGCGCGCGCTACACTTCTCCGCACCTGCTACGGCTGGAGGAACGGTTCGTGATCGAGGGTGCCGAAGTGGCGCCGGCGGCGCTGGATCGCGCCGCCGCCCGCATCCAGCAGGCGGCCGAGTCGCTGGTCGCCTCTGGCAGGCTCGCCGCGCTGCCGACGTTCTTCGAGTGCACCACCGCGATGGCCTTCGACCTCTTTCGCGAAGCCGCGGTCGAGATCGCCGTGCTGGAAGTCGGGCTCGGCGGGCGCCTGGACTCGACCAACATCGTCTCGCCGATGGCGGCGGCCATCGTCTCGATCGATTTCGATCACGAAGAGCAGCTGGGGCCGACGCTGGCGTCGATCGCCGCCGAGAAGGCCGGCGTGATCAAACCCGGTATCCCCGTGGTGTGTGGTCCTCTCCCCGCCGAGGCGCTCGGGGTCATCGCCGACGTGTGCACCGCGCAAGGCGCCACGCTCATCCGCACCGACACCGATGCCGTCCTTGCGGCGCGGGTGGCCTCGCTGCACGTGGCGCTGCCGGGTGAGCACCAGAAAGCGAATGCCGCGGTCGCGCTCGCGCTGCTCGACGCCATCAACCGCGACCTCACGCGGGGGGTGCGGGTAGACGAGGAGGCGATGCGCGCGGGGGTGACGACCGCGACCTGGCCCGGACGGCTCGAAACCTTCGAGACGCCCCATGGCCCGGTGTTGCTCGACGCGGCGCACAATCCGGCCGGGGCGCGCGCGCTGGCGTCGTACCTGCACGCGGTGGCGCCCGGCGGCGTGACGCTGGTGTTCGGCGTGATGCGCGACAAGGCGGCGGCCGAGATGCTTGCCGCGCTGGCGCCGGCGGCGGCGTCGATCGTGTGCACCACCCCGCCCACTCCGAGGGCCTTGCCCGCCGAGGAGCTGGCGGCGCTGGCGCGCGGCATGGGGCTGCGCGCCGAGGCCGTGAGCGAGCCATCGCAGGCGATCGCGCGCGCGTCCGCCGAGGGCCGGCTGGTCGTCGTGGCGGGGTCGATCTTCCTCATCGGGCCGGTCCGGGAGTGGCTCGGCCGTGATATTGTTCGATGATTCCGCTCACGCGTCCCCGGTTCCTCTCTCGACAGCATGGTCCGTAATCGCCTTCTTCCCGTTCTGTTCGCGTTGGCCGGCCTCGTCGCGGCGGTTCGTCCCGCGCACGCCCAGGGGCAGCCCGGCGGCTGCAGCTACAAATGGGAAGCGAACAGCCAGGACGCGGTCACGGTCAACACCACGCACACCCGCCTCATCAAGAACGTCCGGATCGAGTGCAACGACGTCCAGCTGTTCGCTGACGAGGCGGAGCTGTTCACCGACATCGACCGCGTGCGCGCCTCAGGCAACGTGGTGTTCGTGTCCGGCACCAACCGCATCGCCGCCGAGCGGATGGAGTTCAACACCAGGACCAAGACGGGGACCTTCTACGTCGCCTCCGGCATCGCCAACATGGAGAATCGCGGGATCGAGCGATCACTCTTCGGCACGCAGGAACCCGACGCCTATTTCTGGGGCGAGACGATCGAGAAGCTTGGACCGAAAACCTACCGCGTGACGCGCGGCGGCTTCACCACCTGCGTGCAGCCGACGCCGCGATGGGAAATGGTCGCGACCTCGGTCACGCTGACGCTCGAGAAGCGCGCCGTCCTCACCAACATGGTGCTCAAGGTCAAAGAGGTCCCGGTGTTCTACCTGCCGGCGATGTACTACCCGATCAACAAAGAGGACCGCGCGACCGGCTTCCTCCTGCCGATTTACGGCGCGTCCGACATCAAGGGACAGACCCTCAACAACGCCTTCTTCTGGGCCATCAATCGCAGCCACGACGCGACGCTGTACCACAGCTATTACTCCAAGACGGGACAGGGCTTCGGCGGGGACTATCGCTATATCCAGGGGCCGGGGTCGTCCGGCAACGTGCAGACCTCGGTCCTGCGCGAGCACGAAGCGGCGTACGAGACCAATGGCGTCACCACGCTCGTCGCTGGCCTCAACAGCTACCAGGTCAACGGCAGCGTCCTCCAGCAGCTCCCCGCCAGCCTCAGGCTCAGCGGCAATGCCAATTACTTCTCGAGCCTGGTGTCGCAGCAACGCAACCAGACGAACCTGTTTGCCGCCACCAACGTCCAGCGCACGTTCGGCGCGAACGTCTCCGGCAACTGGGGCGCCAACAGCGTCAGCGGCACGGTCGATCGCAGTGAAATCTTCACCACCGACACCAGCTCCAACGTCACCGGCTCGCTGCCCCGCCTCCACTACAGCCGGGCGGAAAAGCCCATCGCGGGTCTGCCGATCTACTTCGGCGCCTCAGGCGAATTCGTGACGCTGGTGCGGAGCGTCAAGACGGCAACGGCCACCACCGACAGCGGCCTCACCCGCATGGACGTCTTCCCGACGGTGCGCTTCCCGTTCACCAAACTTCCGTTCCTCACCTTCAACTCGTCGCTCGGCTTCCGCGCCACCCGCTGGAGCGAGAGCCTGGACGGCAACCGGGTGCGCGTGCCGGAACCGATCAGCCGCCGGTATTTCACCATGGCCTCGACCGTCACCGGGCCGGTGCTGACGCGCATCTGGAACACGCCGCGCAAGAACTACGCGCAGAAGTTCAAGCACGTGATCGAGCCCTTCGTGACGCTCTCCCGCACCACGCCGATCGACAACTACGCCAACATCGTGCAGCTCGAGGGCCCCGACTATGTGGTCGGGCGCGTGACCAGCGCCGCATACGGCTTGAATAATCGGCTGTATGCGAAGAAGGAGAGCGCGCGAGAGATCCTGACGGTCGCGATCACGCAGAGCTACTACACCGACGAGAAAGCCGCCGCGGTCGATCGCCAATACCAGAGCAGCGACTTCAGCGGCACCAACAAGCCCACCCATTTTTCGCCGGTGGCCATCCAGCTCCACGTCGCGCCCACCACCGCCACCGACGCCACCTTCCGCACCGAGTACGACACCCAGTTCAACGCGCTGCGGACGCTCGCGGCCAATGGCGCCCTGGCGCTCGGCTGGGTGGTCGAGAACGCGGGCTGGAGCGTCAACCGCCACATCCCGGGCTTCAACGCCGAGACCTCCGCGACCCACTATCTCAACTCGTCCACGGTGGTGCGGAAGCCGGGCAATGCCTTCGCCACGACCTACCAGTTCAACTACGACATGAAGAAGCAGGACTTCCTCAACCAGCGGTTCATCGCGCACTACAACTCGCAGTGCTGCGGCATCGCGGTCGAGTACCAGAAGTTCAACTACGGCAGCCGTGCCCGCGTGGTCGGCGTGCCGAAGGACCACCGGTTCAACATCGCGTTCACGCTCGCGGGGATCGGGACGTTCTCCGATCTGTTCGGCGCTTTCGGAGGACAGCAGGGACGATGAAGGGACTGATTCTCAGCGGCGGCAAGGGCACCCGCCTTCGTCCGCTGACCTATACCAGCGCCAAGCAGCTCGTCCCGGTGGCGAACAAGCCGGTGCTGTTCTACGGCATCGAGTCGCTCGCCGCCGCCGGGATCACGGACATCGGCATCGTCGTCGGCGATACGGCCGCCGAGATCCGCGCCGCGGTGGGCGACGGCTCGCGCTGGAAGGTCAAGGTCACCTACATCGAGCAGGACGCGCCGCGCGGGCTCGCGCACGCCGTGCTCATCAGCGAACCGTTCATTGGCGCCGACTCCTTCGTCATGTATCTCGGCGACAACCTCCTCAACCGGGGCATCACCGAATTCGTGGAGGAGTTCCTCCGTGAGGCGCCGGCCGCCCAGATCCTCCTGACGAGGGTGCCGGACCCGCAGATGTTCGGCGTCGCCGAGCTGGTCGACGGCCGGGTGGTGCGGCTGGTGGAGAAGCCACAGGAGCCCAAGAGCGACCTGGCGCTCGTCGGCGTCTACCTGTTCTCGTCCGCCGTGTTCGATTCGGTGAAGCGGATCAAACCGAGCTTCCGCAACGAGCTGGAGATCACCGACGCGATCCAGGACCTGATCGATCGCGGCCTGGAAGTCCGGCCGCACCTGGTGCAGGGGTGGTGGAAAGACACCGGCAAGCTCGAGGACATGCTGGAAGCCAACCGCCTGATTCTCGAGACGATCGATCGCCGCATCGACGGCACGGTCGACGAGGCCTCGCGGATCGAGGGCAAGGTCATTATCGAAGCCGGCGCGGTGATCGAGCATTCGGTGATTCGGGGGCCCGTGGTGATCGGCGCCGAGGCCCGGATCGTGCGCGCCTATGTCGGCCCCTTCACCTCGATCGGGCCGCGCGCCGAGATCCGGGATTCCGAGATCGAACACAGCATCGTCCTGGAAGGCGGCGTGATTACCGACGTCAGCCGCGTCGCCGACAGCCTGACCGGCAGGAACGTGCGCATCCACCGGTCGCCGCTCAAACCATCGGCCTACCGCTTCATGCTCGGCGACAATTCTGAAGTCGGCATCCGCTGACAACCGCGAGGAAGGCACTGTGACGACGCCAGGGAAGTATGCGCTCGGATCGAAGACGCCGATTCACGACGTCCGCACCAAGAAACTCCGCGTGATGCCCGACGAACGGGGCTGGCTGATGGAGATCCTGCGCGCCGACGAAACCGAACTGTTCACGAAGTTCGGCCAGACCTACGTGTCCGCCACCTACCCGGGGGTCGTCAAGGCCTGGCACTACCACAAGAAGCAGGTCGATCATTTTGCGTGCGTTGCCGGCATGGTGAAGCTGGTCCTGATCGACACGCGCGAGGACTCACCAACCAACGGCGCGGTCAACGAGTTCTTCCTGGGGAGCCAGAATCCGACGCTCGTCCAGGTACCGAACCTCGTCTACCACGGCTGGAAGTGCATCAGCCTGGAACCGTCGCTGGTGGTCAACGTCACGACCGAGCCCTACCAGTATGGGGATCCCGACGAGTACCGCCTGGACCCGCACGGCACTCTTCCCTACGACTGGACCCGCAAAGATGGTTAACGTCCTGGTCACCGGCGGCGCCGGCTTCATCGGATCGAACTTCGTCCGCTATGCGCTGGGCACGCACGACGACTGGCGCGTCACCACGCTCGACAAGCTGACCTACGCGGGACGGCTGGAGAACCTGGACAGCGTCAAGGACCACCCGCGTCACCGCTTCGTCCAGGGAGACGTCGCGGACGCGGCGGTCGCCGCGCCGCTGGTGGCGGCCTCCGACATCGTGGTCCACTTCGCCGCGGAGACCCACGTCGACCGCTCGATCAAGAACGCCGGCGATTTCATCACGACCGACGTCTATGGCACCTTCGTGCTGCTCGAGGCGGCGCGGCAGAACCCGACGCTGCGGCGCTTCGTCCAGATCTCCACCGACGAGGTCTACGGCAGCGTGCCGGAGGGATCGAGCCGCGAGACCGACGAGCTGCGGCCGCGCAATCCCTACTCGGCCAGCAAGGCGGGCGCCGATCGGCTCGCCTATAGCTACTGGGCCACCTACCACGTGCCCGTCGTCATCACGCGGGCGTCCAACAATTACGGGCCGAACCAGTTTCCCGAGAAAATCATCCCGCTCTTCATCACCAACCTGATTGACGACATCGCCGTCCCGCTCTATGGCGACGGCCAGAACGAGCGCGACTGGCTGCACGTCGAGGATCACTGCCGCGGCGTGGACCTGCTGATCGACAAGGGGGTGGCGGGCGAGGTCTACAACATCGGCGGCGGCAACGAGGTCAAGAACGTCGACCTGACGCACCGCATCCTCGAGCTGGTCGGCAAGCCGACCTCTCTCATCACCCCTGTGGCGGACCGTCCGGGTCACGACCGGCGGTATTCGCTCGACACCTCGAAGCTGCAGTCGCTCGGCTGGCGGCCTCGGCACGCCTTCGAGCAGGGCCTCGCGGAAACGGTCGCCTGGTACACCCGGAACGAGGGCTGGTGGCGGCCGATCAAGGACCAGGACCCCGAGTTCCGCAAGTATTACCAGTCGCAGTACGGCAACCGCGGCTGACCGTGCCGGTGGCTGGCGGCCCGCTCATCACCGGCGCGACGGGTTTCGCGGGCGGCCACCTGCTCGATCGGCTGGTCGCCACGGCATCACGCCTTCACGCCTGGGGCCACCGCACCGTCGCCGTCGCGCCAGGATCGAAGGTGTCGTGGACGGCGGTCGATCTGCTTGATCGCGCAGCCGTACGGGAGGCGCTCGCGATCGCCCGTCCATCGATCATTTATCACTGCGCCGGACTCGCCGATCTGCAGGATGCCTGGCGGGCCCCGGCCCGCGCGCTGCGCGTGAATGTCATGGGCACCCACCACCTGTTCGAGGCGGCGCGGGAGCTGGGGCTGTCGTGCGGCGTCCTGGTCACCGGTTCTGCCCAGATCTACCGGCCGCGGATGTCCGAAATCAGCGAAGACGAGCCGATTGGGCCGGCCCATCCGTACGGGGTCAGCAAGCTCGCGCAGGAAATGACCGCAGCCGCGGCCGAGTTGCCGGCGTGGCTGGTGCGTCCCTTCAATCACGCCGGACCGCGGCAGTCGCCGTCGTACGCGACGTCGGCGTTCGCTCAGCAGATTGCCGGAATCGAAGCGGGGCGCCGCGAGCCCGTGATCCACGTCGGCAACCTCGACGCGAAGCGCGACATCACCGATGTGCGCGACACCGTTCGCGCCTACCAGGCCCTGGCCGAATCCGGGGTGCCGCGGCGCCCGTACAATGTCTGCAGCGGCCGCGCCTACAGCATGCGCACGCTGCTCGACATCCTGCGGTCGCTCGCACGCGTGCGGGTGCGGGTCGAAGTGGATCCGGCGCGCCTGCGGCCGAGCGACAACCCCGTCATCCTCGGCAGTCACGCCCGGCTGACGGCTGACAC
>JBKJRJ010000491.1:0-11900 GCA_046594705.1 Vicinamibacterales bacterium | reverse complement strand
GGCCGGCGCCTGGCTGATGCAGGCGCTGTCGAACGGCTACTACCTGTTCTTTCTCTCGGTCCTGCTCGCCCTCTGGTTCGCGTGGTTCGCGCTGGGGCGCTGGCCGCTGGCGAAATTTGGACGGCTCGCTGGATTCTTCGCCGTCGCGGCGATCCTCCTGGTGCCGGTCTTGACCGGGTACAAACACATCCTGACCGACGCCTACGGCTTTCACCGCGGCCTCGAAGCCATTCAAGGTTTCAGCGCCAACGTCGCCGCCCTGCTGCAGGCGAGTGACGAGCTCTGGCTCTGGGGATGGCTGCGTGTCTTCCCCAAGCCGGAGGGTGAGCTGTTTCCCGGTCCGACGATCGTGACACTTTTTATTTTCGCGATCGCCGCGGCGCGGCCTCTTGCGAGCGGCCCGGAAGGGCGACGCATCCGCTGGATTAGATGGGGGTTGGCGGGGCTCGTCGTGGTGCTCCTGATCGGTGCAGCGCTGCCGATTCTCTATGGCCCGTGGCGCCTTCGCATCGGCGGGCTTCGGCTGGTCTCAATCGCACGCGCAGACAAGCCGCTGACCCTGGCGATGTTCGCGGCGATCGCGTGGCTCGGCACCCTTCCCGCCGTTTCGGCTGCCTCGCGCCGGCGATCCGCGCTCCTCTTCTACGCCTGCGCCGCGGCCGCCATGTGGGTCTTCGCCCTGGGGCCGGACCCCATGCTGTTCGACATGCGCGTCCTCTACCAGGCGCCCTACGGCTGGCTGATGCGTCTGCCTGGGTACGACGGCCTCCGGGTGCCGGCGCGTTTCTGGATGATGGCGATCGCCTGCCTCAGCGTGGTCGCCGCGCTGGCGGTTCAGCGTCTCGAAGGCCGCGCACGCAGATGGGTGGTGTCGATCGCCGCGGTGGGCCTGCTGCTCGACGGCTGGCCCCGGACGTTCAACGTGGCCGCAGCCCCCGAACGCCGGCCGACCCCACCAGGCGTCTTCGCGCGCCTCGACCTCCCGATGACGCTCGACCGCGACGTGGCGGCCCTCTATCAGCAGACCTTCGACTCGGTACCTCTCTATAACGGCTTCAGCGGCTACCCGGCACCGCATCAGTACGCGATGCGGGAGCTGCTGAACGCAAGCGACCCGCGGATTCTACGGGCCCTGACCAGCCGCGGTCCGCTCGGCGTGGTGATCGATCACGAGAGCGATGCCGATGGAGCATGCCGTCGATTCGTGATGGCCTACCCGGGCGCTGTGGTCCAGGAGACGCACCCGGGCTGGAGCAGTTATCGGCTGCCGGCCAACGGCAATGGAGACCTGCTGCCGGACGAGAGCGGCCGGCCGACTCCGATCAAGGCGCTCGACTCGTTTCCCAGTCCTCCCCACACCCCGCGAGCCGTCGACGGAACGATCAAGACACGGTGGAGCGGCGGCGTGCAGCGATCCGCTGCGGATTTCTCGATCGAGCTGGCGGACCCGGGGCACGTGAGCCAGCTGGTCACCGAGCTGGGCGAATTCATGACCGATTTTCCGATGCGCCTGCGGCTCGAGGTCTCTGCGGACGGCGCGGCGTGGGATATCGTCTTCCTCGGTGATACGGCGCTTCATGCCTACTACGCAGCCCTGCGCCACCCCAAGACCATGCCGGTCGTGTACCCGGTCAACCGCGACCATGTGCGTTTCATCCGTCTCACGCAGCTTGGATGGGGCACGCACGACTGGTCGATCGCGGAGGTCCGCGTCCTCCGGTAGGGGGCCCCTAATAGCCCGCCGGCGCGACGCATCCCGGACGCAAGCCCACACTCAGCGCGACCGGCGTCGTCACGACCGCATCGGGCGACAGCGCGAACACGTTGACGCCGACAGGCTCGCGCAGACGCGCGATCGGGGTCCACGGAAGTGCCGCGCCCGCCGGGAGCCCGAGGAGGTCGCGCACCTGGGGCAATTCCCAGTCCTCGAACACCGCGTATGGGCGATAGCCTGCCGTCACCAATGCCTCGCCGGCGCGGGGGATCCAGTCCGTGTCGATCAGATCGTAGCGGACGGTCGGGTGCCCTGAATAGAACCTGGTGCTTCCGCTGTGCTGGATGGCGACGATGACGGCGTTGGCGGGAAGCGCGGTCTTCAGATAGAGACCGGTCTCGACATAGCGCTGCTCGGCCCGCTGCAGCGGCCCCAGCATCTGCCGTGCCCGCGCGAAACGTAATTCCGTCGTCAGGATCGCGAGTGCCAGGGCGGCCGCCAGCACAGTTCCCCAAGGGTGCCGTACCGCCCGGGAGATGGCGTGAAGCGCCACGGCGACGAGCACCAGCGTCGCCGGGAGCGCCGGGAGCAGGAAGCGCAGGTACCACCACTCCTCGAACGGAGAGTACGGCAGGTAGGACAGCCAGGTCGCGGCAATCAGCAGGACCGACAGCCGCACCACCGGTGGGAAGGAGGCGCGACGATGAATGGCGAGCGGAACCAGGAAGAGCAGCACCAGCGGCGAATGGGTGCGAACGAGCCAGGAGGGATAGCGCTGCAGATTGGGCCAGAGGTTCGCCCAGGCGTACAACTCGCCCATCGTCCCGTAGCCGCTGGTGAGCGGTCCGCCGTACCACATGGCGTTCGACGCGGCGATCGCCAGAACCGCCGGGGTGACGGCGGCGCAGAACATGGCGGCCCGAAGGAGCCCCTCACGCCTGATCGCTGAGGCGAATACGAGGAATACCGCGAACGCGGGAGGAAGAAACCATAACTGCGGCCGCACCAGCATGGCGACAGCCGAAAGCGCGCCCGCTCCCATTGCGGATGCCCGCGTGTCGCGCAGGGTGAGCACCGCCGCCGCGGTCCAGAGTGCGGCCACGGGAACGTCGGTCATCGGCCAGAGCGACTGGAAGAGCACCACCGGGCTGGCGACGACGAACAGGGCGGCCAGCCCGCCGACAGCGGGCCCGCCGGCCCGCCGCCCGAGGAGAAATGTCATCCAGACGAGCATCCCGGCGAACATCGGCACGACCACGTAGGGACCACACGGACCGGAGACGGCGGTCGCGGCCGCCATGAGCAGCGGCAGCCCGGGCGCATAACTGGTGACCAGCGCGTCGCCGCCTGGCGCGGGCCGATAGCCGAGGGGCGCCATCGATGCGGCTGCGGATGGCCACGGCACACGGGCGGGCAGCGGCTGCGGCCGCGGCTGGGTTCCATGAAGCCAGCCGTATCCCTGGCTGATGTAGGCGAAGGCATCCGCCCCGCTGGCCGCGTGAGTCCCCCACGTCCACGCGCCCGCCGCGAGCGCCAGTGCGCACGCCATCGCCAGCGCGCCGGCAAGGCTGCGAACAAGGTGAGACACGCGCGCGACGTCGGCGGCGAACGCTGTCCTGAACGCCGCCGCGTACACGGCCATCAGCGCCAGCGCGATCACCAGCGGCCTCAGTGCGTCGCGAGAGCGAAACACCACGGCTCCCGCGCGCAACTGCACCCCGCCAACCAGCGCAATCCACAGCGCCAGCACGGCAGCGACGAACATGCCTCCGAGCATCGCCCGGCGGACATTTTTCATGCGCTGGGATCGTCCTACAGTTCCCCTCTTCTGTCATCCGCCTTCGCCAGGAATTCAGCAGGACAGGTCCGCGTCCCTCAGCGTGTCGGCGGGACAGGGTCGGGCGTCAAGGTCATCGTCACCAGCTACCCCGCAGCTTTGCCACGGGCCCGTCGACGCCGTTCGGCAGCTGGGTGTCAGCCAGTCGGTCATCGTCGCGCGCCTCCCGCTTGAGCCTGGCGAGCTCGGCTTTCAGCGTTGCCGTCAGGGCCTCCTGGCCGGGCTCGCCGTACAAATTGTGCAGCTCGTGGGGATCGTTGCCCAGATCGAACAGCTCCCACTGGTCCTTGGTCCAGAAGTAGATCAACTTGTGCGTGCGGGTGCGGATCCCGTAGTGCGCCCTCGTGTTGTGGTCACCGGGATCGTGGTAGTAGCGGTAATACATCGACGTGCGCCAGTCGGCCGGCGTGCGGCCACGCAGCAGGGAGAGCAGGCTGCGTCCCTGCATGTCTGGCGCCACCGGGAGACGCGCCGCATCGAGGAACGTCGGCGCGAAGTCGATGTTGAGCGCCAGGGCCTCGCTCCGGGTGCCTGGCTTGACGCCTTCGGGCCAGCGGACGAGGAACGGCATGCGGATCGACTCCTCGTACATGAAACGCTTGTCGAAGAGGCCGTGGTCACCGAGGAAGAACCCCTGGTCGCTGGTGTAGATGACCATGGTGTTGCGCGCGAGGCCGGCCTGGTCGAGGTAGGCGAGGACCTGGCCGACGCTGTCGTCCACTGACTGAACGGTCGCCAGGTAGTCCTGCATATAGCGCTGATACTTCCACCGGGCCAGCGCTTCTCCGCTCAGCGAAACGCTCTTGCCGTCACGGAGAACCGTGACCGCGCCTGGCTTGTTCGAAAGCCATGTCGCACGCTCCGGTCCCGCGAGACCAGGCGGCGGCGCGATCTTCAAATCGCGGTTGGTCAGGTCGTCTGCGACCCGCTGCTGGTTCTCGTGCAGCGCATCGCTACGCGTCGCATAGGAGTCCCAGAAGGTGACCGGCTCGGGGATGCGGTCGGTCGCGAAGCGGGCGGCGTAGGCGGCGGTCGGCTCCCACGGCCGGTGCGGCGCCTTGTGATGCATCATCAGGAAAAATGGTTTGTCGCGCGGGCGCTTGGCCACGAAGGCGAGCGCGAGGTCGGTGATCACCTCGGTGACGTAGCGGCCGGTGTAGGTCTTCTCGCCGCCGGCGGTGTAGAACACTGGATCGCGGTAGGCGCCCTGTCCGGGCAGGATCTCCCACTGGTCGAAGCCGGCCGGGTCGCTGCCCAGGTGCCATTTGCCGATCATCCCGGTGTGGTAGCCCGCTTGCTGCAGCCGCCGCGCCACCGTCATGCGCGCGCTGTCGAAGCGATTGAACATGGTGACGCCGTTCAGATGCGAGTACTGGCCAGTCAGGATTGCGGCCCGGCTCGGCGTGCAGATGGAGTTGGTCGCGAAGACATTCGTCAGCAGCGCGCCTTCACGCGCGAGACGATCAAGGTTGGGCGTCTTGTTGATCTTGGATCCGTACGCGCCGATTGCGTGCGCGGCGTGGTCGTCGGTCATGATGAAGATGATGTTCGGGCGGCTGCCACGCGGCGGCTGGGCCCGCACCGTGGCGAGCAGGAGCGTGACGGCCACGACGAGACCGGCGGCGAGCGGCTTCATCTCAGTTCCTCCATCTGGGCATCCCGTTGCCAGGGGCTTCCGTCAGCTCGGCGCGCGGTCGGTGTCCACCACCTGGCTGCGACGCAATCGACCCTATTCCGTGATGACCGAGGCTCGCTTCGCCGACGCCCGTCGGCTCGCGATCGCGATTCTACGCGACTCGCAGGCGCAGGGCGAAGCGGCGCTGGTGCGTGACGGGCAGTAGGCAGTAGGCAGGTGACAGAATGGCCTGAATGCGTTTGCTGCTCGTAGCGCTTCTCCTCGCGGCCGGCCAGCTCGCGGCTCCGGCGCGGTTCATCGGGCCCGCGGAGATCATCGCCGACGGCGTCGTGCTCTATCGGCTCGACGACCCCGCGATGTTGAGCCCGGCGGGCCACGTGTCGGTCCAGGCGCTGCAGCTCGATCCCCGGAAGGTGCGGCTCGAGATCGGTCTCGCGGAGGATCGCCTGCCCGCCCGCGAGAGCGTGCCGTCAATGGCGAAGCGGCGCGGCGCAATCGCCGCGGTGAATGCCGGTTTCTTCGCGCTCGCAAACGGAGCGCCGCGGGCGCTGCTCAAGAGCGCCGGGGAGCTCGTCGGGCGGACGACCCGCCCAAGGGGAGCGGTCGGCGTGAGAGACACGAGCGGCGGCGTGCGGCTGCTCTTCGATCGCGTCACCACCAGCGAGGCCGGCGGAAAGACGATGTTCGGCACGCGGCTGGGAACCGCCGAGCGCGACTGGACGCAGGCCCGACACGCCGTCAGCGGCGCGGGCCTGTTGCTGGTGGACGGCCGCGAGATCGACGACTGGGCCGAGGAGCAGCTCTCGGCCGGGTTCGACACCGCTCGTCATCCGCGCACGGTGATCGGGGTGGATGACCAGCAATCGATCTGGCTGGTGACGGTCGACGGCCGGCAGCCGGCGCTCAGCCTCGGCATGTCGTTCGCCGAGCTGAAGACGCTGTCGCGGCGGCTCGGCCTTCGATCCGCGCTGAACCTGGACGGCGGCGGTTCCACCACGATGGTCGTGGGCGGCTATGTCGTCAACCATCCCTCCGACGAGGGGGGCCCGCGCAAGGTGAGTGATGCTGTGCTGGTGTTCCCGCGCCGCTGACTACTTCCGCGCCAGCGCCGCAATCTCGTCAGCGGTCAAAGTGCGCGGCTCGACGCGAATGCCGTTGGCACGAAACGCGGCACCGGCGCCATGGACAATCACCTGGCCACGAACCATGGTGGCGGCGGTATTGAGGTCTCCGGCTCGCCTGAGTCCGGGAATGTAGAGCCGATCGAGGAACGCCGTGTCGCTCCCGGGGTTGAACCCTCCGATGTCGAGGATCGCCCGCGTGACTGGCACGACCGCCGCGGCCAACAACCCCTCGAGCGCGGCGTCAGGGCCGGCCACCAGGACCGCAGACGGCGTGGCGCGGAGCGCCGTCACGATGTCGGCCACGCGCTGCGACGCGGGGGTGCGGTTGTAGGTGTCGAAGTGCCGGACCTTCGCGGCTGCCGCCTCGTCGAAAGGCGTGAATGCGATCGCGCGGACGTCCGCGCCCGCGCGCCGGAGCGCCTCCTCAACCTCGGGACCGGCCGCGGCGGTCAGGATTGGCGATCGCTTCACTGCCGCGGCCGGCGCCACCGGTGCCGGCGCCTCGGCACCGTAACCGAGCGAATGGCGAAGCGCCGACGCCAGCACCGACCGATCGGCGGCGGCGAGCTGGGCTGAAGCCGTTGCGATCCACTGCTCCGTGATCCGGGCCGCGCTCGCGGCCCCTTCCGGCACCGTGCGTCCGTAGAACACCAGCAGGTCCGTCACCTGGTCCACTTCGAATGGCAGTTCCGCGCGCCGGACGTCTGCCGGCGCCTGCTGCAGCCAGCGCGCCATCCAGGCGTACATCGCCTCGCGGCTTTCCTTGTTGTAGTTGTGCACGGCGTCCATCCGCACGGCATGCACGCGCTCGGCGGCGCCGAACAGGCCATAGATGGCGCGCACCGCCGGGTACTCGACTTCGAGCGTCTCGGCGGTCCAGTCATCGGTCGCTGACACCATCAGCAGAGGGCGCGGCGCGATGCTGGCCGCGATCTCGAGATTGGTGGTGTCGAGCCGGAGACCTGGGAGGTTCTCGCACAGGCAGCCGCCCTGCATGTGCAGCGAAATCATGTTGACTGGCGCGGCGGCCGCGACGCGGTCGTCCACCGCGGCGAGCAGGAACGTCTGCGTGCCGCCGCCCGACTCTCCCGTCACCCCGAAACCGTCGCGGCGCACGTAGGGCAGTGTCTCGAGGAAGTCGAGCGCGCGAATGCTGTTCCAGAGCTGCAATCCGCTCAGGCTCAGCCCCCACAGGCTTTCGCGGCGGCCGCCGAAGGTATGCGCCAGCTGGCGGCTGTCGTTGTAGCCGATCATGTCGTGCGTGAACACGACGAACCCCTGCCTCGCCAGCCCGATCGCCCGGCCGGGGGCGGAGTTGATGGCCGTGTTTTCCAGCCGTCCATTGGCCCAATGCCCGTGGGGCGACAGGATCGCGGGAAACGGCCCGGCGGCGTCAGGCCGGTAGAGGTTCCCGGTGACAAAGAATCCCGGCAGGCTCTCGAAGTAGACCTTGGAGACGATGTAGCCCGGGTGGCGGACGTCGTCGAACACGACGGGCTTGAGATCCGTCTTCGCCGGCATCGGCACCAGCCCCGCGCTGGACATGATGTGCTCGCGGATGTACTTCGCGCGCGGCGTCCACGCCTCGCGCGAGCTGATCCGCGGCGGCGCGAAGCGGTCGTTCAGGGTTCGATACTGTCCGGACAGCCCGGCAGCCGCGGCCAGGCACAGCAGGAGGGTGGTCACCGCGTAGCGCGGTCGCATCGGCATTTTTCGCATGATAGGCTCGATTCTCATGATTCCCGCACCCACCGACGTCGCCGCTCCGCCCTCTGATGCCGCCACCACCGCCAGCGGCCTTGCCAGCAAGGTCATCACGCCTGGGTCCGGCACGCGCCACCCTGGCCCCACGTCGCGCGTCCGCGTGCACTACAGCGGCTGGACGACCGACGGCAAGATGTTCGACAGCTCGGTCGCGCGCAACGAACCGATCTCGTTCGGCCTCAATCAAGTCATCCCGGGCTGGACCGAAGGGGTCCAGGCCATGGTCGAAGGGGAAACCCGCCGCCTGTGGATTCCCGAGAAGCTGGCCTACGCCGGCGCGCACGGCGCGCCCAAGGGGATGCTCGTGTTCGACGTCGAGCTCATCAAGATCGAGTCGTAAGGCGCTTCGGCCTCAGGGATACGGCCGTCTCTACCGGCACATCTGAGGGTTCGCCTTGACGAAGTAGGCCTTGTAGTTCGTCGCCTTCGGATCCATGCAACCCTCGAGATTGAGGATCTCAATCTTCCGGAAGTCGGTCGGCGCGGTCTCCGACTGGATCGAGATGTACCCCGCCGTCATCGGCGTGCCATCAATCTTCACGGCCGGATCAACGGGCGCGACCGCGCCGTCGCCCATCTGCGGCTTGGTGTACTCCAGGACGGTGGTTCCCTCGACGATGTGTCGAATCACCTCGTCGCCGCGCACGTCCACTTCGACGCGGACCCACTGCTCGCCGTCATACGTCCGCGACGTCGAGTTGGTGCAATGCGCGGTGTGCAGCTTGCCGTTCAGGACGACATTCGAGCCGGGGGTGCAAAGATTCGCGGTGCTGCGCGGCTTGCCGTCGCCGAGTCCGCCCAGCAGCTGGACCTCGATGGAAATCGGAAAGTCCTGATCCTTCAGCATGGTCTTCGGGTCCGGGCTGTGCAGCATCAGGCCGTTGTTGCGCATCGCCCAGCCGGGACCGCCTGGCACCTGCGCGCCGACGAAGCGGTATTCGGCGGCCAGGCGATAGTGCGAGAACTTCTCCCGGTAGAACAGGTGGCCGAACTCGGCGTCGAAGCGGGTCCACTTGTCGTAGCGCACCTGCAGCAGTCCGTCCGCGACGCGGAACGTGTCGTTGAAGTTCTCGCCCAGATCGTGCTTGGCGAACTTGGGCGTCCAGCCATCGAGATTGCGGCCGTTGAAGAGCTGCACCCAGTCCTGCCGGGCCGGGTCGTTCTTTGCCGCGGGCGTCGTGTTGCGGGCCTGCCGGGCTCCTGACAGAGTCACGACGCTACCCGCCATCGCGATCACCGCGACCCAATACCTTGTTGTCGTCATTTGTTTCGCATCCTCTCGAGAACTTCGCCGAGCTTCTTGATCTCGTCGCCGTAGAGCGCCCAGTTGCCGTCCCGCTGCGCCTGCACAGCGCGCTGATAGTGCGAGCGTGCCTGTTCGGCCAGCGACCGCACGTCGGGTGTGGCCGGCGGGACCCCTTCCGCGGCGGGCGCCGGGACCGCTGCACCCCCGGCGACGAGGGCTGGCGCCTGCGCGCCCGCACCACCGCCGGGGAAGATCCGCTCGAGCGCCGCGTCGAGGGTGTTCTCCATGACGATGTTGTTCTGATACGCGACGATCACCCGCTTCAGCTCGGGGATCTGGCCGCCGGCGGCCTTGAGATACAGCGGGCGGATGTAAATCAGCGACTCCTCGATCGGGATGACGAGGAGCGTGCCCTGGATCACCTCGGACCCCTGCTGGTTCCACAAGGTGATCTGCGGCGAAATAGCCTGGTCCTGGTTGATGCGCGCCGCGACCTGGCGTGGACCGAAGATCACCGTCTGCTTCGGAAACTGGAACACCGCCAGCTTGCCGTAATTCGCGCCGTCACTGCGCGCCACCATCCACGAGGCCAGGTTGTCCTTGCCTCGCGGCGTGAACGGCAGCATCTGGATGTACTCGGGGCCGCTCTCGCCCGGCAGCTTCATGATGGTGTAGTAGGGATGCATCGGCGTCGGCTTGCCGCTGACCTCGAACGACGGGACCTCCCACTGATCCTCGCGGTTGTAGAACACGGCCGGGTTGGTCATGTGGAACGTCGTGAACATCGACGCCTGCAGCGCGAAAATTTCCTGCGGGTAGCGCAGCCGCGTGCGGAGCCCTTCGGGCATGGCGTCCAGCGGCTTCAGCAGTCCCGGGAACATCTTACCGACGGTCTGCGCAATCGGGTCGGACGGATCCACCAGGTGGTAGGTGGTCTTGCCGTGGTACGCGTCGATCGTGACCTTGATGGCGTTCCTGATGTAATTCACGCCCCCTGTCGTCGTCGAATACGGATAGCGGCGAGAGGTGGTGTAGACGTCCTGCATCCAGACCAGCGAGCCGTCGGAGATCGTGAGGTAGGGGTCCCGGTCGTAGCGAAGGAACGGCGCGATGCGTTCCACCCGCTCCGCGATGCGGCGGTACATCATCACGCGGCTCTCGTGGGTCAGGTTCGGGGAGAAGAAGGTGTCGGTCGAGCGGAAGCGGATGGCGAACATCAGCCGGCGGAAGACGTTGGACAGCGGAACGCCGCCGTCGCCCTTGTAGGCCGCGAACACGTTGTCGTCGCCGCGCGGATAATCGAACTCCTCGGTCTTGGTCTTGACGAAGACGTGGTCGTTCGGCATCTCGCCGTAATAAATGGCGGGTTGCGTCACTTTGAGATCCGCCGTCGACACCGGCGGCAGGTCCTTGATGAACAGCACCGGCAGGCCTTCCTTCGTCACCTCGTTGACGGGACCCAGCGTCAGGCCGTAGCCGTGAGTGAACGTGAGGTGCTCGTTGATCCAGGTGCGGCTCGGCAGGCTCCGCGAATTCAGTTCGCGCGCCGACAGCATGATCTGGCGGTACTGCCCGTTGATCGTGTAGCGGTCGTTGTCCACCGCGGTGAAGTCGTAGTAGGTGCGGATCTCCTGGATCTGGCTGAAGGTGTCGAGTAACGGGCGGTCGTTCCAGAGCGGGACGTTGCTGATGGTCGCGGCGTTACGCTCGAGATCGGCGCGCGTCAGGTGCGACTCCCCGGAGAGGGGCCGTTCGGTGACGCCGTCGAGGCCGAACGCCGCGCGCGTCGCCTGGATGTTGTGGATGATGAACGGCGTCTCTTTCACCTGCTCGTTGGGCGCCACGATGAAGCGCTGGATGATGCCGGCGTAGAGGCTGCCGCCGATCGACACCAGCACGTAGAGCGCGGCGGCGGCGGCGATCGGCCAGAGGCGGCCGCCACTGAGCGCCTGCCAGATGGCGAGCACCGCAGCGAGGACCGCGGCGCCGACCAGCGCCCACAGCGCGGGCATGCGCGCGTGGACATCGGCGTAGGTCGCGCCGGCGACCAGGCCGGAGTGTGTCGTCAGGAGCTGCGGAATCTGCAGCCAGGCGCCGAACCCGAGCACCAGCAGCATCAGCGCCGCCAGGGCGCCGAGGTGCCGCGTGGCGCGACGCGAGACAAAGACGCCGCGCCGCGCGTCGAGTCCGGCCTCTTCCCCGAGCACGTAGGCGGCCAGCGCCACCACCGCCATCAGGAAGACCACGAAGTACAGGGTGCCCTGCAGCATCTCGAGCAGCGGCAGCGTGAACACGTAGAAGCCGATGTCGCGCCCCATGATGGGATCCGTCTTGCCGAAGGCCGTCGCGTTCAGGAAGTAGAGCCAGGTTTCCCACTGCCCGCCGGCATTGATGGCGATGAACAGCGAGATCAGCCCGACGGCGCCCAGTGCGAACGGCCTGATGGTGGTCGGGTCCATCACGATGGTCTGAGGCCCCTGCGCCGTGGCGATCAGGAACGGGCGCGGCCGCATGGCGCGCAGGGCCAGCAGCAGGTTGCCGGCCAGGAGCGCAAAGACGACGGCCCCGGTGGCGGCGGT
>JBKJRJ010000452.1:0-2813 GCA_046594705.1 Vicinamibacterales bacterium | reverse complement strand
GGTGCCAACGACAACGGCTACCGGCCGCTGGTCGAGGCGATCGGGGCGCGCTACGGGGTCGATCCGGAGTGGGTGACGACGGCGGGGGGCACGGCCGGCGCGAACGTCTTCGTGCTGGCGGCGCTGCTGGAGCCGGGCGACGATGTGCTGGTGGAGCGGCCGGGTTACGATCCGCTGCTCGGCGCGGCGCGGCTGTTCGGCGCGCGCACGGTCCGGTTTGATCGCCCGTTCGAGCGCGGATTCGGACTCGATCCGGACCGCGTACGGCAGGCCATGACGCCGCGCACGAAGGTGATCGTCATCACCTCGCCGCACAACCCCAGCGGGGTCGCGGTCGAGGCCGCGGCGCTCGACGAGATTGGCCGCATCGCCGGACGCGCGGGCGCGCACGTGCTGGTCGACGAGGTCTACAAGGACGTCACCGGTGATCACACCCCGCCCGCCGCGGCGCGCGGCGAGATGTTCGCCACGACCAGCAGCCTCACGAAGTCGTACGGCCTGTCGAGCCTTCGGGCAGGCTGGGTCATTGCGTCGCCGGCCCTCACCTACCGCGTGCGCCGGGCTCGCGACGTCATCGACGGCACGGGATCCATTGTCGCCGAGCGCCTGGCCGCGCTGGCATTCCTGCACCTGGGCGCGCTGACGGCCCGCGCCCGCGCCCTCCTGGCGCGTAACAAGGCCCTGGCCGATGCCTTTCTGGCGTCTCGCTCGGATCTGGAATGGGTTCCGTCTGCCGGCACCATCGTGTTCCCGCGCATTCGCGGCCTGGCGGATTGCGGTCCGTTCGTGGAACGCCTGATGCGCGAGCGGCGGACCGCACTTGGGCCCGGAATGTTCTTCGACGCCCCCGCCCACTTCCGGCTCGGCTACGGCGGCAACACCGACACGATCGAACAGGGCCTCGCCCACGTCGGGGCGGCTCTCGACGCGCGTGGGCGATAGTGCCCGATGATGACGATCAGGAGGTCGATTTGGTACCGCCCTCGACGACCCGTTCGTCGGTGCGCTGTTCCTCCGGGTCCATGCCGTTCATCCCGACGTCCGTCTTCGCCGCCTCGGGCGACCCGCCCGGGAACAGTCGCGCATCGTACGAGCGGGTCTCCGCCGTTGTCTGTTCGCCCGCCGGCGGGATGCCCTTGCCGTCTTCGCTTTTTTCCGACTTGAGTACCGGTTTCTGCTCAGCCATGGCTCCCCACCATGCAAGGCAAAGGCCCGAGGTAGAATCGGCGGATGTCCACACACGATCCGAACTTCAATGCGGCGTTTGCCGGTATCCGCCGCGTCCCGTCGCCCGTCAACGAGCCGAACAAGCAGTACGCCCCGGGCTCGCCCGAGAAGGCGGCGCTCAAGGATCGGCTCAAGGCCATGGCGGCGGAGAAGATTGACATTCCAATCATCATCGGCGGCCGCGAGATTCGGACGGGCAAGCTCGAAAAGTCGGTGATGCCGCACGATCATTCCCACGTCCTGGCCGAGTACCACCTGGCCGGTCCGGAGCACATCCAGCAGGCCATCGAGGCCGCGGCGGTGGCGCGCCGCGAGTGGTCGGCCTGGCCGTGGGAAGAGCGCGCCGGGGTGTTGCTGCGCGCCGCCGAGCTGCTCGCCTCGTCGTGGCGCCCGACCATCAACGCGGCGACCATGCTCGGCCAGTCGAAGACGGTGTTCCAGGCGGAGATCGACGCCGCCTCCGAGATGATCGACTTCTGGCGCTTCAATGCCTACTTCGCGCAGGAGCTCTACAGCGAGCAGCCGGTCAGCGGCCCCGGGGTGTGGAACTCGATGGAGTACCGCAACCTGGAAGGCTTCATCTATGCGGTGTCGCCCTTCAATTTCACCGCGATCGGCGGCAACCTGACCACCGCGCCGGCGCTCCTCGGCAATACGGTGATCTGGAAGCCGGCGTCGAGCGCGATGCTGAGCGGCTACTACACCTACAAAGTGCTCGAGGCCGCCGGCCTGCCGCCCGGCGTAATCAACTTCCTGCCGGGCAATTCCGTCGAGATCACCGGCGCGCTGCTCGATTCGCCGGAGTTTGCCGGCATCCACTTCACCGGCAGCACCGCCGTCTTCAACAGCATGTGGAAGAAGGTGGGGGAGAACGTCGGCAAGTACAAGTCCTATCCGCGCCTGGTCGGCGAAACCGGCGGCAAGGACTTCATCGTCGCCCACCCGTCCGCGGACCCGCAGGAAGTCGCCGTGGCGATCGCGCGCGGCGGGTTCGAGTACCAGGGGCAGAAGTGCTCGGCGGCGAGCCGCGTCTACATCGCGCAGTCGATCTGGGACCAGGTCCGCGATCGCGCCGTCGCGATCATGAAGCAGATCAAGGTCGGCGACCCGCGCGACTTCCGCAACTTCATGGGGGCCGTCATCGACAAGAAGGCGTTCACCAAGATCAGCGGCTACCTGGACGACGCGAAGAAGAACGCGAAGATCCTGTCGGGCGGCGGTGTCAAGGGGGACCAGGGCTATTTCATCGAGCCGACGCTGCTCGAAACCAAGGATCCCGGGTATCGCCTGCTGTGCGAAGAGATCTTCGGACCGGTGGTCACCGCCTACGTCTATCCGGACGGGAAGTGGGAAGAGACGCTGAAGATCATCGACCAGACGTCGCCCTATGCGCTGACCGGCGCGGTGTTCGCGCGCGACCGCGCCGCGGTACGGCAGGCGCTCTCCGGCTTGCGCCACGCGGCGGGAAATTTCTACATCAACGACAAGCCGACCGGCGCGGTGGTCGGCCAGCAACCCTTCGGCGGCGCCCGCGGCTCGGGCACCAACGACAAGGCGGGCTCGAAACTCAATCTCGTCCGCTGGGC
>JBKJRJ010000424.1:0-5019 GCA_046594705.1 Vicinamibacterales bacterium | reverse complement strand
CCACCAGGGGGAATACGTATCTCATGGTTGAGCGGGTCCCTTCGACGGAGCAGGGCAGGCCTTTCGAATCGAGTATAGCCGGTTTATTCTGAGGTCGATGCGCAGGGCATACCTCGTCCTTTTCGTCGTGTTGCTGGCGCTGGCGGCCGGCGCCTACCTGCGCCAGCGGGCGACCGCCGCCGCCGCAGCGGCGGCATGCGAGGCCCCGGCGCCGCCGCCACCGCCCGCGACGCCGCCGCCCAACCTTCCCGGCTTCGCCATCGAGCCGGCCTGCGGGACCGGCGCCGAAGCGCCCAAGGCAGCGGAGAAGAAATAATGGTGGAAAAGCGGAACTCGACGAAGGAAACCATGCAGTCGTTCGGGGCCCTCGGCAGCGTCGGGCTGGCGTTCGTCATCGCCATCGTGATCGGGGCGGGCGGCGGGCTGCTGATCGATCGCTGGATCGGGGCCGGCCATTGGGGTTTCTTCATCGGGTTCTTCCTGGGCCTCGCCGCCGGCGTGGTCACCGTCATCCGCGCCTCCAAGTCGATCAAATAAGTGGCCGACGACCTGCTGGCGCGGCTGCAGCGGAACGCGCTCCTCTGCGGGCTCGCGATGGCCGTCGCGGCGGTGGCCATCGCACGCGACTGGCATGCGGGCGCCGCCGTGCTGGGGGGCGGACTGCTGGCGGGTATCAGCCTGGTCTCAATCCTGGGCGGCATTGACGACATGGCGGCGCGCCGCCGGGCCGGACGTGGCCTGCTCATGATCACGGGACGCTACGCTTTACTCGGTTTTCTGGCGTACGTTATGATTGCGCGTTTGCGCCTGCCCCCGCTGGGGCTCATAGCGGGCGCCTCCTCGATCGTCGCCGCGGCGGCAATCGAGGCCGCCGGGCTGCTGTGGAAGAAAACGAAGATCTGACCGGGACATGGAAGAACACCCCCTCCTCATCGTCGACCTCGTCAACGCCGTGCTGGGGCCGCCCGTCGCGGCGATGCTGGGCGCGCTCGGCTTTCATGTCGAGGGACCCCACGTCATCCCGCCCTACCTGGTGATGACGATGCTGATCGTCGCGTTGGTGACGGTGGTCTGCCTGGTGATGAAATCGCGACTGAGCGTCGAGCACCCCGGCAAGTTCCAGATCCTGCTCGAGGACGGCGTGACGGCGGTGGTCAAGCTGCTCGAGGAGTGGATCGGGCCCGACGGGAGGCGCTACCTGCCGCTCATCGCCACCCTCGGCCTGTTCATCCTGCTCGGGAATTACTTCGGACTCGTGCCTGGCCTGATGGCCCCGACCAGCAATATCAACGTGACGGTCGGCTGCGCGGTCACGACCTGGGTCTACTATCACTACCAGGGGTTCCGGAAGCAGGGCGTGTGGAACTACCTGAAGCACTTTGCCGTGCCCCCGGGCGCGCCGGTGTGGATGGCCCCCCTGATGCTGATCATCGAGCTCATCAGCCACTCCTCACGGCTGCTGTCGCTCTCGCTTCGTCTCTTCGGCAACATCTTCGGCGAGGAGCTGGTCATCCTGATTCTCGGCAGCATCATCCCGTTCATCGTGCCGCTGCCGATGATGTTCCTGGGGCTGATCACGGGCGGGTTGCAGGCATTCATTTTCGTGCTGCTGTCGATCATCTACCTGCAGGCAGCGGTGGCCGTGGAACACGAGCACGACGCGCATGGGCATGACGCCCCGTCCGGCATTCACGCGCCGGCGGCGGCATAGGGTAGTGACTTGAGGAGGAACTGGTTGTGAGCAAACGGACTTTCTGGACAACGGCGCTGATGGTGATGGCGGGCGTCGCGTTTCCGCTCTACGCGCAGGAGCCTGGCGGCGGCGCCGCGCGCCTCGAAATCATCAAGTGGTCGATGATCGCCGCGAGCTTCCCGCTCGGCATCGCCGCCGCGTTCGGCGCGCTCGGGCAGGGCAAGGCGATTGCCGCCGCCGCCGAGGCGATCGCGCGCAATCCCAGCGCGACCGGCGACATCCGCGGCGCCTTGATCCTGGGCCTCGTCCTGATCGAGTCCCTCGTCATTTACGTGCTCCTGATCTCGCTGATCCTGTTCTTCCTGCCGCCCTTCGGCAAACTGTAGGCAGGCGTCAGTCGAATGCCGGATGCCGCATGCTGAGTAGTTCAGCAGCCGGCATCCGGCGTTTGCCAGTGTCGTGACCCGCGTTTCGCCGCTCGACGCCCTCCTGCTCCTGATGACCGTCATCTGGGGCACTAACTACGCCCTCATCAAGACCGCCTTCCGCGAGCTCGACCCCCAGGCCTTCAACGCGCTGCGCCTCGTCCTGGCGTCAACCGTCATGGTCTCCGCCAGCCTGATCGTTCGCCGGCGCCGGACCGCGCGTGCGGATGCCTCGTCCGACGCGCCTGGCATCGTCGCCAGCATCTTTCACACGCCGGCTCCGGTCACCCGCGCCGACTGGATTCGCCTGGCGTGGCTGGGGCTGGTCGGTCACTGCTTCTACCAGTACCTTTTCGTGGGCGGGCTGGCGAAGACCAGCGTGGCCAACGGCGCGCTGCTCGTCTCGGCGACGCCGGTCGTGATCACGCTGTTCTCCAGCATCACCGGCAAGGAGCGGATCGGCGGCCTGCACTGGGCCGGCACGCTGCTGTCGCTGGCGGGCATCTACATCGTGGTCGGCGGCGGCGCGCAGCTGAGCGGTGCCTCGCTCGACGGGGACGTCATGCTGATGGGCGCGGTGGTGTGCTGGGCCCTCTACACCATCGGCGCGCGTCCGCTGATGCTGCGGCACTCGCCGGTCGGCGTCACCGCGCTCTCGATGTTGTTTGGAACGATGATCTATGTCCCGCTCGCGGCGGGGCAGCTGGCGCATGTGCCGTGGGCGGCCGTCAGCCCCTTCACCTGGGTGAAGCTGGTGTATTCGTCGGTGTTCGCGATTTGCGTGTCGTACACCATCTGGTACGCGGCGGTGCGTGAGATCGGCAGCGCGCGGACGTCGGTGTATTCGAACCTGCTGCCGATCGTGGCGATGCTGACGGCCTACGTGTGGCTGCACGAGCCCATCGGCGCCGCCAAGATAGCCGGGGCCGCGGCCGTGCTGGCCGGCGTGGCCCTGACGCGTCTCGGGCAGGCCCGGCTGCAGATCCCGGCGCAGCAGTAACCGGCGGTCTTTGGCCGTACAATGAGGGGGACCGTGAAGTCCCACTATTACTCGCAGCATGCGGGAGCGCTCCGCGCGGAGCTGGGGGCCGCGATCTCGCGCGAGCAGATGCGGGAGTTTCACCGGAAGCAGCCGCTGCGGCACCTGGCGATTGCGGCGCGGCAGTTCGCCATTTTGGCGATCGCGACCTGGGCGCTGATCCGCTTCGACAATCCGCTGATCTGGATTCCGCTCGCGATCGTCCAGGGCTTCACGGTCTTCAACTTCACCATCCTCCTGCACGAGGTGGTGCACCACACGATCTTCGAGCGGCGCCGCGCCGGCCTCGAGCGCCTGCTCGGGTTCCTCTACGCCATTCCGAGCGGTATCTCGGCGAGCCAGTTCACCCGCTGGCATCTCGATCACCACGCGGAACTCGGATCGGACGAGGACGACCCCAAGCGGCGCCACCTCTCGCCTAAGGTGAATGCGCGGTGGTACAAGCTGCTCTATTGCACGCCGGCGCTCTTCCCCATCTACTTCCGCGCGGCCGGGCGAGAGTCCGCCGCGTATCCCGAGCCGCTGCAGCGCGCGATCGCCCGCGAGCGGAAGCTGTCGATGCTGTTCCACCTGTCGGCGCTGGCGCTGATCTGGTACGGGTTCGGCTTCTACGCCGCCGCGCGGGCGAGCATCATCCCGGTGTTCTTCATCTTTCCGATCGCGTTCACGCTGAACCGGCTCGGGCAGCACTACGACATCGACCCCACCGACCCGGCCAAGTGGGGGACGCTGATGCGCGGCCACTGGTTCTGGGACTTCGTCTACCTGAACTCGAACTACCACCTTGAACACCACTACTTCCCGGGCGTGCCGCTCTATCGCCTGCCGCAGGTGCAGCGGGCGCTCGGGCCGTTTTACGAGAAGAAGAACATGCGGTGGCGGACGTATGGCGAGCTGGTCTACGGCTGGCTGGTGGAGAACCAGGCCCCCCATACCGACTGGTCAGGTGAGCGGATTGGTCCCGATCACTTGATGATCCACAGGTAGTAGCTTTTCCCTTCCGCCTCGCCCCGTTGATCCGGCGGCCACTCGCTCCCCATGTCGAACGCGTGCGACACCACGCGTGTTCCCGGCTTCAGCTCTTGCTGCAGCTTCGGCATCAGTTTCTCGTTCAACGAGGGTAGCAGGTAGAGGGTCACCACGGTGGCGTCCTTGATGTCGCTCTCGAACAGATCCTGCGTCAGGAACGTCACCTTACCGGTGACCGCCGCGGCTTTGGCGTTTTCGTTCGCTTCGGCGATCCGCCTGGGGTCGATGTCGATCCCCACCCCGCGCGCGCCGTATCTGGTGGCGGCGGTAATCGGGATGCGCCCGTCCCCGCACCCGAGGTCGTAGACCACGTCGGTGGCGGTGACCTTGGCCATCTTGAGCATGGCGTCGACCACTCCCTGTGGCGTCGGGACGTAGAAGACGTCGGGCGGCCGGGCCGCGGCGGTGGGGAACTGCGGGGTCGCTCCCAGCGGCCCCGCCGCCACCGGCGTCGCCGCGAGCATCGCGAGCACTCCGAGCATCATCATGGCTGCTCCTTCATCGGTTTCTTGCCGCTCTGCCGCAGGAGCTTGGCCACCACGGCGGTCAAGCCCGTCTGATGGCTGGCATGAGGCCCTGTCCCGTGTCGCCGTGACACTACTCGTGAAAAGAGGGCCACGTCCCGCCGGTGCGGATCGGTCGGGAAACGCTCGCGCCTGAGTAGCCTCGTGCCGGTTACCCGGCACCGGAACCGCCGCCGCCCGCGGCCCTGCCGCCCCCGCCGCCCGCGCCGCCCGCGCTCGTGCTCGCGGCGCCGCTGCCGACGAATACCGCGAAGCCCGCGCCGGCGTCCTCGTCGGCCCCCCCGATGAACCACGGCGGCGCCGCCGCCG
>JBKJRJ010000324.1:0-7964 GCA_046594705.1 Vicinamibacterales bacterium | reverse complement strand
GTGCGCGGGTAGCGTTGACACCGTGGCACCGTCCGCGAATCTCACCACCGCCCGAACCGGCGTGACCTGGTTCTTCGACGGGTCGAGCCGATTGAACGATACGAAAGCGCCATCCCGGGACAAAATCAGCGCGTCGGCGCTGCCGGGTGAACCAATGTAGTCGGTGGCGAGTTGTCGTGGTGTGCCGCTGCCGTCGCTCGGCAGCACCATCAGCGTGCGCGGCGCCTGCGGCGTGGTGTAGAGCAGAAATTTCCCGTCCGGGGTCGGCATGGCCATCGTTTCGCCGGTGCCTGACGTCAGTTGCTTCGGGTTGCTGCCGTCGATGTTGACGCGATGGATGTGTCCCACGAGGTCGGGGCCGTATGCGGTGAAGGCGGTGGCGTTCTGATCGCGCAGCAAACGATGGGAGAAGACGGTCATCCCCTTCGGCGCGATGGAGGTCTTTCCTCCGCCGGGCTTCACCGCCCACAACGTCATCGAGTCCTCCTGGGGGGCGTTGTAGACCAGCGTGCCCGGGCCCGCAGCCGCCAGGCTGCTGATGTTCTCCTTGCCCTGAGTGACCTGCTTCATGTCGCCTGGGCCGCCCGCCACCGGCACTTCCCACACTTCGCTGGTGCGCTGGTTGCGGCGCGCCGCGATCGTCTTGCCATCCGACGACGTGCTGACGAATGTGTAGTCGGAGATATCGTTGGTCAGGCGCCGCCGCTGACCACCGGGGTAGGCGACGTGCCACAACTGGCTGGGGCCCGGGGCGGGGGCGCCGGCGACGACCAGGCCGGTGGGTCCCATCCATGCCACGCTGTCCATCAGCGGCCCCTCCCAGTTGCCGACCTGCTGCTGCCTGCCGGCCTCGGCCGCGTCGAACACCAGGAGGTTGGGCTTGCGGGGTTCGGGGATGTAGATGACCGCGATGAGCTTGCCGTCTGGTGACCAGCGCGGCTTCGACAAGGCGCCGTCGACCTGCGCCGGAAGACTGGCCACGACTTTGCTCCCCGAGCCGTCCTCCGAGGCAATGATCAGCGAGGCCTTCTTATCGTTCGGCGACCCGCGCACGAACGCAATCAACGACCCATCCGGCGAGAACGTCGGCTCCGTGTCGGCGTCGGAAACCTTCCGCTTCGGATCGCCCCCGAGTGACGGCACCTCGTAGAGCGAGCTGTACTGGTTGTTGTCCTTGTCGTACATGCAGAACCAGAGCCGGTCGCCGTCCGGCGTAAACGCCAGTCCGGTAATCGCCAGATCCTGCAGAGGGACGATCTCGATGTCCTTGCCGGTTGAGATCTGACGAATCTGCAACCGATACCTGCCGTTCTGCAGCGACACGTGCGCCGCATATTTTCCTTCCGGCGACACCGCGATGCCCTGCAGCACTTCGCTGCTCAGGATCGGCGCGATCTTCATTTGGCTCAGCTGCTCTTCACTCAGCCCGCCGCCGCCCGCGGGCGCGCCACGCGCGAACTTCCAGATCCCGAACCCGGCGAGCGCCAGCACCGCCACCGCAATGCCCGCAATCATCGCGATCGCTTTCGTCTTCCCGGGTGCCGCCACCGCGGACGGCGTGCCGACGGCGGACGGCGCCGCCGGCGCACTCCACGCCGCCCCGGAGGGCGCCGGCGCCCCGGAGGGCGGCGCGACCGCACCGGACGCGCTCGCGTAGAACACGGTCGCGTCAGAGGGGGCGGACGATCGCGCGAGGACCTCGTACGACGCCGCGATGCGCCGCAGGTCGGACGCGATGTCCTTCATGCCCTGGACGCGCTCGTCGGGAGCCTTCGCCAGGCAGCGGCCCACGAGCTGGCGCAGTTCGGCGGGCACGTCGCTGACGAACGACTCCATTGGCGCCGGATGCTCGTGGATGATCTTCTGGAGCGCCTCGAACTGTGAGTCCGCGGTGAACGGACGCCGGCGGGTGATGGCCTCGTAGAGGATGCAGCCGAACGAGAAGATGTCGGATCGGTGATCGACCGGACGACCGAGGATTTGCTCGGGCGCCATGTAGCCGATGGTGCCGACGATCATCCCCTCCATGGTCAGCGCCTGCTTGGTGGCGGCGCTGATGGTCGCGTCCGGAGAGCCGGGCGCCTTCTCGACCAGCTTCGCGAGACCGAAGTCGAGGACCTTGGCGTAGCCGTCCTTCGACACCATGATGTTGCCGGGCTTGAGGTCGCGATGGACGATGCCGGAGGCATGCGCCTTGGCGAGCCCGTCGGACGCCTGCGCGAGATAACCGAGCAGCGTCTTGAGGTCGGTGCGATGCTGATCGTCGTGGATGATGTCGGCCAGCGCGGCGCCGTCCACCAGCTCCATCGCGATGTAGTTCACCTTGTCGGGTCGCGGCGTGCCGCCGGAGATGACCGGCTCGCAGCCGATTTCGTAGACGGTGATGATGTGCGGATGGCTCAGCGACGAGGCGGACCTGGCTTCGAGGACGAACCGCCGGACCCGGTCGTCGTCCTGGGCGAGCTGCGGCAGGACCTTGAGCGCCACGTCGCGCTCGAGGGTGGAATCCCTGGCGAGGTAGACCTCGCCCATGCCGCCGGCACCCAGGGCTCGGATGACGCGGTAGTGGGCGATGAGGTCACCGGGCTGAAGGGCTTTGGTCACCGAAGGTTACCGCCGGTCGCCGGGGGCGGTTTCGTGGTGAATTTAGCACACCCATGCGAACCATACCGGGGTCCCGCCCGTCCTAGTAGGCGGCGGTTTTTGCTAGGCACCCGCGGAACGCCTGTCGAATTACCACTCTGGAGAGCACCGTAATGCGTTTGTCCCAACAAATTCACCCCTCGATCGCCCGATCCGCCGTGGCGGCCGCCGGGGTCCTGCTGTTCGCTTCCGGCATGGCGGTGTCCGCTTCCGGACAGGTTCCGCAGCAGCAGACCGTCCCTCCGGCCACTGTCCCGAGGGCCGTCTCGCCGAGGCAGGCCATTGCCCAGACCGGGACGCCGCTGGCGATTGAGGAGGCCGTCCGGATGGCGCTCGAGAGCAATCTGGGCATCCAGATCGAGAAGCTGAATCCGCAAATCCAGGTCTTCGGGGTGTCGCGCGCGCGCGGCGTCTACGCGCCGTTGCTGCTGACCGGTTTCGCGCGTCGCAGCAGCACCCAGCCGCCGACCGACTTCAACACCTCGGCGTCGGCCAGCAAAATTTCCAGCAGCGCCAACTTTTCGTCATCCGGCGGTCTGCAGCAGCAGATGAAGTGGGGCGGCAACTACTCGTTGGTGTTCGACGGATCGCGCAACACCACCAACGCGATCAATTCCGTGTTCAACCCGCAGCTGGGCTCGGGCCTCAACGCCAACCTCAACCAGCCGTTGCTGCGCAATTTCAAGATCGACGCCCTCCGCCTCCAGCTCTTCCAGGCCAAGAACCAGCTGCAGACGGCCGACCTGCTGCTCCAGCAGCGCATCACCCAGACCTCGCGCAACGTGCGCGCCGCGTACTACCAGCTGGTCGGCGCCATCGCCGGCCTCGACGTCGCTGACGGCTCGCTCGATCTCTCGCGCCAGTCCCTCAAGAACAACCAGACGCGCGTCGAGGTCGGGACGATGGCGCCGATCGATATTGTTGCGGCGCAGGCGGAAGTGGCGAGCAACGAAGAGAACGTCATCATCCAGCAGTCGAACATCGAGGCAGCGCAGGATCAGCTGCGCAGCCTGGTGATGAACCCCAGCCAGCCGGACTTCTGGACGGCGCGCTTCGTGCCGAGCGAGCAGCCCACGCTGGCGCAGCGGACGATCGATCTGGACGCCGCGATCAAGAACGCGCTGGCCAACCGCACCGACCTCCTCGAATTCAAGAAGGGGATGGAGGTGACGGACATGAACATGAAGTTCGCGGCCAACCAGAAGCTGCCGGCGGTGGACCTCAACGCCCGCTATGGCCTGACCGGCATCGCCGGCACGCAGCTGCTCGAGCGGCAAGGCCTCTCCGACCCGATTCGCCGGAGCTTCGGCGACGCGCTGCGGGACGTCTTCGCGAACGACTTCAAGACCTGGAGCTTCTCGGTCAACGTGTCGTACCCGATCGGGACGAGCAGCGCCGACGCGGCCTACGCGCAGGCGCGGCTGCAGAAGCAGCAGGAGCAGACGTCGCTCGCCAGCCTCGAGCTCGCCGTCACGCAGTCGGTGCGCGACGCGGCCCGCCGGGTGAATACCAACCTGAAGCGAGTCGAGGCGACCCGCAAAGCGCGCGAGTTCGCCGAGCAGCGGCTCGCCGCCGACGAGAAGCGCTTCACGGTCGGCCTCGCCACCACGTTCGAGCTGGTCCAGGCCCAGCGCGACCTCGCCCGCGCGAAGCAGTCCGAGCTGAACGCCACCATCGATTACAACCAGTCGCTGGTCGATTTCGAAGCGGTACAGATAGCTCCGATTCGCTAGCGAGTCGTCGCCTGTCAGGCGGAAGGCGAGCCCTCCCCTTCTGCCTGTTGCCTTTTCTGAGTACACTCTGCCCGTGCCGAAGCTGACCGTGACGGTCATCACCCGGAACGAATCGGCGAACCTCGAGGCGGCGCTGGCGTCGGTTGCCTGGGCGGACGAGATCATCGTCGTCGATGCCGAAAGCACCGACGACACCACCGCGATCGCCCGGCGACACGGTGCGACGGTCGAGGTGCGGCCCTGGCCCGGGTTCAGCGCCCAGAAGAACCACGCGGCCTCCCTGGCCTCGCACGACTGGATCCTGTCACTCGACGCCGACGAGCGCGTCACCCCCGCGCTGGCGTCGCAGATTCAGGCGCTGCTGACGTCCGAGCCATCCGCGCGCGGCTATCGGGTGCCCCGCATCTCTCACTATCTCGGGCGCTGGATCCGGGGCACCGACTGGTACCCGGACTATCAGCTCCGCCTCTACGACCGGCGCGCCGGCGAGTGGAACGGACGCCGCGTCCACGAGTCGGTTCGCCTGAGCGGCGCGCCCGGTCGCCTCACTCGCGACCTGCAGCACTATCCCTACCGCGACATCAGTCATCACCTCGCGACGATCGACCGCTACACCACGCTGGCCGCCGAGCAACTGGCCGCGGAGGGACGGACGCCGTCGATCGCCGGGGTCGCGCTCCACCCGCCGTTCGCGTTCCTGCGGAACTACGTCCTGCGCCGCGGCTTCCTCAACGGCAGCGCCGGCTTCATCGTTTCCGCCCTGAATTCCTACTATGTCTTCCTGAAACTGGCGAAGGCTCGAGAGCTGCAGAGGCGCTCCCGCCCTTCGACCTCCGGCCTCCCCCCGCCATAAATGTTCTCCCTTCACATCGATACCGCCAAGACCTGGCGCGGCGGACAGAACCAGGTACTACTCACGGTGCTGGGCCTTCGCGCGCTCGGCCATCGCTCGATGCTCGTCGCGCACGCCGCCGGGGAACTGCGCCAGCGCGCGAAAGAAGGGCTCGAGCTGGTGCCTCTGGCGCCCAAGACCGAGATGGACCTGAGCGCCGCGTGGCGGCTGGCGCGGCTGATCAAGCAGCTCAAGCCCGATGTCATTCACGCGCACGATCCGCACGGCGTCGCGATGGCCGCGCTGGCGTTGTCGATGAGCACGCAGCTCGATAAGCCGCCGCTGGTGGCGGCACGTCGCGTCGACTTTCACATCAAGGGCAATGCGCTCTCGCGGTGGAAGTACCGCCAGGTCGACTGCTTCATCTGCGCGTCCGAGGCGATCCGGCGGATGCTGATCGCCGACGGGGTGCCCGCGGTCCGGGTGGTCACCATTCACGAAGGGATCGACATCGGTCATGTGGACGCCGCACCGGCGGCCGACCTGCATGCTGAACTGTGGCTGCCCCACCACGCCCCGGTCGTCGGCAACGTGGCGGCGCTGGTGCCGCACAAAGGCCAGCGGCACCTGATCGAGGCCGCCGCCATCGTCCTCAAGAGAGTGCCGGACGCGCGCTTCGTGATCGCCGGCGAAGGGGAATTGCGGGAGTCGCTGGAGCGCCAGATCAAGGAGCGCCACCTCGAAAAACACGTCTTCATGGTGGGCTTCCGTCCCGACGTGCTGTCCGTCCACAAGGCCTTCGACATCTTCGTGATGAGCTCGGTGACCGAGGGGCTCGGCACCTCGTTGCTGGACGCGATGGCCTGCGGCAAGCCGGTGGTGGCGACGACCGCCGGCGGCATGCCGGAGGTGGTGAAAGACGGTACCACGGGGATCCTCGTGTCCCCGCGCGATCACGACGCGATGGCCGACGCGATCGTCGCACTCCTCACCGACGAGCAGCGGCGCCGCGCCATGGGCGAAGCGGGCCAGGCCCGCGCCCGGGTGTATTTCAGCGCCGAGCGGATGGTGCAGGACACCTTCGATGTCTACCGGCGCGCCACCATGCGTCCACACGTCGAGGCCTGAAGGGATCACGGGCCGACGGCTGAACCCCAACAGCCGAGCGACCACGAAGGACGACAGGCCGTGTTCCGGTTGCTGCGATCCCTGATCGGTGGGTGGGAGCGCGTGAGCCGCGGCAGCTACTTCTTGATGGCCACGATACCCGGCTTGCAGCCCGAGTGATCGCGCGGGCAGTCGTCGAAGGTGACGGCGGCGCCGGTGGCGGAGAAGGTGACGCCGCGGGCGACCCGGCTCGACGGGGAGCCGTCGGGCTCGATGAGGGACAACGCCCCGAGGTTGACGCCCGAGCGCGCGTCGAACACCCGCAGCTGGTAGCCGTTCACCATGAAGCCGACGCGGCTGCCATCTGCGGCCCAGACAATCTCCCCAGCCTGCTCCGCCGGGCCGCTGAGCATCTGCGCCATCGTCGCCTGCTTCATGTCCTTGCCGATCCAGAGGGACTGGCAGAGGCCCGTCGCACAGCGCGCCTCGAACACGTAGGCCACCGCGTCGCGGGCTGGCGACCAGGCCGCCAGTACGGTGCGCCTGGCGCCGAGAAACCAGCCACCCGCGAAGGCCACGCTGCCGGCGACGAACACGACGATCAGCGCCGCGACTGCGAAGCCCCCGCGGCTGCCCGGACGCGCGGCCGGCAGATTCCCTTGAGCGGACATTGTGTATCTCCCTGCCGGCGGCCGAAGCCGCAGGCGTTCATCATGCCGACGTGACAGATCGAGAAATCGAAGCGCACCGGGTCCACGGGGTCGATCGCGCGCAACGACGAGGTGATGTCCGCGGCCATGCGCCAGCCGGGCGAGGTGTAGCGCGTCAGACGCAGGCACCGCCCGAGCCGGATGACGTGCGTGTCGAGCGGCACGATCAGCGTGCGGCGCGGGATCGCGGTCCAGGCCCCGAGGTCCACTTCGTCCTTGCGCACCATCCAGCGCAGGAACAGGTTCAGCCGCTTGCAGCCGCTGCCCGCCGAGGGGCGCGGAAAGAAATAGCACACGCCGGTGCGGGCCGGCACGCGCCGTCCGTAGACCGCCGTGAGGTCCAGCGCCAGCGCCCGGCGGGAAAAACTGTCGAGCGCGTCGCTGATGTCGATCGCCGCGGGGTCGAAGCCCTCGAGGAAAAACGCTTCCAGCGTGCCCGCGCGATCGAGCATCTGCCGCAAGATCCAGAGCAGCGCCACGATGTCGATGCCGCGCGTCCAGCGATGCACCATCGCCCGCAGCTCCGGATGCGGCGCCGCCGGGTCGAAGCCGCGCACGTAGTGCGCCGGCTCCGGCCCCAGCACACGTGCCAGCGTCTCGACGGTATTCAGCACGCTGGCGACACGCCCGAAGGCCAGCGCCGCCGCGCAGAACCCGACGACCTCCTGGTCGGCCGGCGTCTTATAGCGACGGACGATCTGGATCGGGTCCGCCGCCGCGTCCTCGCGGTTGTAGGCCTCGTAGAGCTGTTCGAGCCGAGCACCCAGCGTTGTGTGCATCATTGGTCCCGCGCCGCGGCCGTGGCCGGCGGACTAGAAGCTGGTGATCGGCTCTCCGGCCTTGCACATCGGGCAGTCCGACGCGGCGACGTTGTCCGGCGCCTTGTACTCCGCCAGCGCGTAATTGGGCACGCCGACGTCGATCATCGCCTCCATGCGA
>JBKJRJ010000273.1:0-6044 GCA_046594705.1 Vicinamibacterales bacterium | reverse complement strand
CCGAGGATCTGGGCCGCTTCCTGTTTGTTCCAGTTGGTGCGCTGCAGTGTCTGCAGGATCGACATCTTCTCGATTTCCGCGAGCGTGCGATGTGGCGGGATCACGAACTCCGTGGTGGTCGCATTCTCGCTCCGCAGGGATTCCGGAAGATCGTGGGGTGTAATTTCGGCACCCTTCGACACGAGCACCCCGCGCTCGATTACATTTTCGAGCTCACGGACGTTGCCCGGCCAGCGGTGTCGAATGAGCACGTGATAGGCGGCGGGCGCGATCGATTTCACACCGCGCTGGTGACGCGCCTTGTACTTCTCCAGGAAGTGCTCGCACAACAGCGGGATGTCTTCGGTGCGCTCGCGCAGCGGCGGCACCCGCAGCGTGATGGTGTTGATGCGGAAGTAGAGGTCCTCGCGCAGCTTGCCGTCCCGAAGGGCGGCGTCGAGATCGATGTTGGTCGCGCACACCAGCCGGAAGTCCACCCGCACGAGCCGATCGCTGCCGATCGGCCGGTATTCGCGCTCCTGGATGACCCGGAGCAGCTTGGTCTGCAGGTAGGGCGGCATCTCGCCGATTTCGTCGAGGAGCAGGGAGCCCCCCTCCGCCATCTCGAAGAGCCCTTCCTTGTCGTTCTGGGCGCCGGTGAACGCCCCTTTTTTGTAACCAAAGAGCTCGGACTCGATCAGGTCCTTCGGGATCGCCGCGCAGTTGATCTTGATGAAGGGGCCCTTGACGCGCTTGCTGTTGTAGTGAATCGCGTTGGCGATGAGCTCCTTGCCGGTGCCGTTCTCCCCCTGGATGAGGATGTTGGCGTCGCTGCCCGCCACGCTTTCCACCAGCTCGAGCACTTCGTGCATCTTTTTGCTCTTGCCGATGACGTTGCCGAAGCGGAACTGCCCCTCCACCTTCTGCTTCAGGAGCAGGTTTTCACTGACGAGGTCGCGCCGCTCAATCGCCCGCTCGAGCATCGCCAGCAGGGTGTCGGGCTCGATCGGCTTCTCGATGAAGCTGTGCGCTCCCCCCTTCATGGCTTCGACGGCCTTCGGGACACTGCCGTGGCCAGTGACGACAATCACCTCGGTGTCGCTGTGGGTCTGCTTGAACTTTCGGAGCAGCTCCAGCCCGTCAATGTCCGGCAGCAGCATGTCGGTGACGACGACGTCGGGCTTCCACGTCTTGAAGATCTCTTCGCCGCGGGTGCCGATCATGGCGGTCCGTACTTCGTAGCCTTCATGCTCGAGCAGGATCTTCAGCCACTCGATCATCGCGGGCTCGTCGTCGATCGCCAAGACACGGTACTTGCGCTTCGCTGTCGTCATAACACCCCACAATATATACAGAATCCGCCTCGACCGTCCAGATACCGGACAGTTGTTGCAAAACCATACGGTAAACGGCTGTGCTGCAAGCGGTTGCGGGTGTCGGCCGGGTCCTGCCCTATAATTTCGCGATGCGCCTCGAGTCGCACATCGACACCTCCACCGAGGAGTTCCGGCGCAACCGCGAGCGCATGGCCGGGCTCGTCGACGAGCTACGGGAGCGGACGGCCCTGGTCCGGCTGGGTGGAGGGGAGAAGTATCTCCAGCGGCACCGGGAGCAGGGCAAGATGCCGGCGCGCGACCGCGTCGCGGGGCTCCTCGACCCCGGATCCCCATTCCTGGAACTCTCGCCGCTGGCCGCCTGGGACCTCTACGAGAACGACGCGCCGGCCGCGGGCCTGATCACCGGCATCGGCCGGGTCTCCGGCCGAGAGGTGCTCATCGTCGCCAACGACGCCACCGTCAAGGGGGGCACCTATTATCCGACCACGGTCAAGAAGCACGTCCGCGCGCAGGAGGTGGCGATGCAGAACCGTCTGCCCTGCGTCTACCTGGTCGATTCGGGCGGCGCGTTCCTCGCCCTTCAGGCAGAGGTGTTCCCCGACCGCGATCACTTTGGACGGATTTTCTTCAATCAGGCCCGCATGTCGGCGGAACGGATCCCGCAGATCGCGGTGGTGATGGGCTCGTGCACGGCGGGCGGCGCCTACGTCCCGGCGATGTCGGACGAAACCATCATCGTCCGCGGCACCGGAACGATTTTTCTGGGCGGCCCGCCCCTGGTCAAGGCGGCGACCGGCGAGGAGGTCACCGCCGAGGAGCTCGGGGGGGCGGATGTGCACACGCGGCTCTCGGGGGTGGCGGACTACCTCGCCGATGACGACGCGCACGCGTTGCAGCTCGCGCGCAGCATCGTCGCGACCTTGAACACAGTCAAGCGCCTCCCCGCCGACGTCGCCGCGCCGGAGGACCCCGCCTACGACCCGCAGGAAATTTACGGCATCGTCAGCGCCGACACGCGCAAGCCGTACGAAGTCCGCGAGATCATCGCGCGCCTGGTGGACGGATCGCGGTTCGACGAATTCAAGGAGCGCTACGGGACGACGCTGGTGACGGGGTTCGCGCGCCTGCACGGGTTCCTGGTCGGCATCGTCGCCAATAACGGCGTCCTGTTCTCCGAGTCGGCGCTCAAGGCGACCCACTTCATGGAGCTCTGCAACATGCGCGGCGTGCCGCTCATCTTCCTGCAGAACATCACCGGGTTCATGGTGGGCCGCCACTACGAGCGCGGCGGCATCGCCAAGGACGGCGCAAAGATGGTGCACGCCGTCGCCAACTCGGTGGTGCCGAAGTTCACGGTGGTCATCGGCGGCTCGTTCGGCGCCGGCAATTACGGGATGTGCGGGCGCGCGTTCGAGCCGCGCCTGCTGTGGATGTGGCCCAACGCGCGCATCTCGGTCATGGGCGGCGAGCAGGCGGCCGGCGTGCTCACCACCGTCAAGCGCGACCAGCTGGCGCGCGGCGGCCAGCAGCTCTCGGCCGAGGACGAGGCCGCCATCCGCGGCCCGATCCTCGACAAATACGAGCGCGAGGGCTCCCCCTACTACTCCACTGCCCGGCTCTGGGACGATGGCATCCTCGATCCGGCCGCGACCCGCCAGGCCCTGGCACTCGGCCTGTCGGCGGCCTTCAACGCGCCGATACCGGACGCCAAGTTCGGTGTGTTTCGGATGTAGAGAATGCGAAGACCCGAATGTCTTTACTGATAGAACCCGATGGACCCGTCGTCCGCGTCACCCTCAATCGCCCGGACGTCCGCAACGCGTTCAACGAGGAACTGATCGCCGAACTGACCGCGTGGGCGGAGTCCGTCGTGGTGGGCGGGCCCGCGCGGGTGGCGGTGCTGGCCGGCGCCGGGAAGGTCTTCTGCGCCGGCGCGGATGTGACCTGGATGTCGAAGATGGTCGCCTACAGCCACGAGGACAACGTCCGCGACGCGCGCGCGATGGCGCGGATGTTCGACGCGCTGGACCGACTGCCGCTGCCCTTGATTGGACGGATCCACGGGGCTGCGCTCGGCGGCGGGGCCGGGCTCGCGGCGGTATGCGACATCGTGGTCGCCGCGGACGATGCGGCGTTCGCGTTCACGGAGGTCAAGCTGGGCATCGTGCCGGCCGTCATCTCTCCCTTCGTGCTGGCGAAGATCGGCCGGTCGGCCGCGCGCGAGCTGTTCCTGACGGGAGCGCGATTCTCCGCGGCGCGTGCCAAGGACATTGGCCTCGTCCACGTCGTCGGCACCAGCGAGGAGCTCGATCGGCTGGTGGCGAAGTATGTCAACGACCTGTCGACCTCGGCGCCCGAAGCGGTGGCCGCCGCGAAACAGCTGATCGCCGAAGTCGCGACGCGCAGCAGCACCAGCGCGACGGAGTACACCATTGACGCGATCGCCGAGCGCCGCGTGTCGGCGGAAGGCCAGGACGGCATGAGCGCGTTTCTGGCGAAGCGACCCCCTTCATGGACATCAAGCGGCTCCTCATAGCCAATCGCGGGGAGATCGCGCTCCGCATCATCCGGGCATGCCGCGAGCTCGGCATCGAGACCGTGGCGGTGTATTCCGACGCGGACGCGGCAGCCCGCCACGCGCGCGCCGCCGATTTTGCCGTGCGCATCGGCCCACCCCCGGCGGCGGAGAGTTACCTGAACATCGCCGCGGTGATCGAGGCGGCGCGGTCCACCGGCGCGGACGCGGTGCATCCGGGCTATGGCTTTCTGTCGGAGCGCGCCGCGTTCGCCGACGCGTGCGTCTCGGCGGGCCTCATCTTCGTTGGTCCCCCGGCGGAGGCCATCGCGCGCATGGGATCGAAGATCGGCGCGCGACAGTTGATGGCGGCGGCCGGCGTGCCGGTTGTGCCCGGCCGCACCCCGGACGATCAGAGCGATGCCGGCATCGCCGCGGCCGCGACTGACATCGGGTTCCCCGTGCTGGTGAAGGCATCGGCCGGCGGTGGCGGCAAGGGGATGCGGGTGGCGCGTGACGCCGGTGCGCTGCCGGAGGCGATTCCGGCGGCCCGCCGCGAGGCGCAGGCGGCCTTCGGCGACGGCACGCTCTACGTCGAACGTCTGATCGAGCGGCCGCGGCACGTCGAGATCCAGATTTTCGCGGACGACCACGGCCACGCGGTGCACCTCTTCGAGCGTGAATGCTCCATCCAGCGGCGGCATCAGAAGATCGTCGAGGAGAGCCCGTCGCCGGCGCTCACCCCGGCGCTGCGCGCGCGCATGGGGGACGCGGCGGTGGCGGCGGCGCGGGCGGCCGGCTACCGCAACGCCGGCACGATCGAGTTCCTGCTCGAGGGCGACGGCGATGCCGCCCGCTTCTATTTCCTCGAGATGAACACGCGACTGCAGGTCGAGCACCCGGTGACCGAGATGGTGACCGGCACCGATCTCGTGCACGCGCAGCTGGCGGTCGCCAGCGGCCGCCCGCTCCCCTGGCGCCAGGAGGAGCTCGCGCAGCGCGGTCATGCGATTGAATGCCGGGTCTACGCAGAAGATCCGGCCGCCGGGTTCCTGCCACAAGCCGGCACGCTCCGCCTGTACCGCGAACCTTCCGGACCGGGCATCCGCGTGGACAGCGGCGTCGAGGAAGGGACGGCGGTCCCGGTCCATTACGATCCCATGCTCGCCAAGCTGATCGCCGTGGGCGAGAGCCGGGAGCAGGCGATCGCCCGGGCGATCGCGGCTCTTCGCACCTTCCCCGTGCTCGGCGTCCGGACCAACGTGCCGTTCCTCATCAACGTGCTCGGGCATCCCGCCTTCACGGGCGGCGAGCTGCACACCGGGTTCGTCGACGCGCATCTCGAGGCGCTGTTGAACCAGCCGGCGCCATCTGACACGGTGACCGCCGTCGCCGCGTTCCTGCGATCCGCACCGGCGCCGCTCGCGCCTGGAACAGTCAGCGTGCGGGATCCATGGTGCGACCTTGCCGGGTGGGGACGCTGATGCGCATCGAGCGAGGAGGCGCGGCCGGAGAGCTGATCGTCCGTGACGGCGAACGGGTGCAACAGTTCTTCGCGGTGGCGGACGGCTCCCGGATCTGGGTGTTCGAGCGCGGCGCGGTACACGAGTTCGTGGCGGACGAGGCCGGCGGACGGCGGCGCGGCGCCAGCGCACAGGGCACGCTGACCGCGCCGATGCCGGCCACGGTGATCGAGATCAAGGTCGCGGCCGGCGATGCGGTCACCCGCGGCGCGATCCTCCTGCTTCTCGAAGCGATGAAGATGGAGCTGCCGGTCCGCGCGCCGGGCGATGGCCGCGTCAAGGCCGTACATTGCCGGCCGGGCGACCTGGTGCAACCCGACACGGTGCTGATCGAGCTCGAATGACGCCCGCACACGTGACCATCGTCGAAGTCGGCCCGCGCGACGGGCTGCAACATGAACCCGCCCCCATCGCGACGGCCGACAAGGTGTCGTTCGTCAATCGACTCAGCGAGGCCGGGCACCGCGTGATCGAGGTGTCGGCCTTTGTTCGTCCCCAGTGGGTCCCTCAGATGGCGGACGCCGCCGATGTGTTCGCGGGCATCACGCGGCGCCCGGGCACGCGCTACACCGCCCTGGTACCTAATCTGGAGGGACTCACACGGGCCATAGATGCCGGCGTCGACGAGATCGCCATCTTCGGCGCCGCCTCGGAAACGTTCAGCCGCCGTAATACCAACAAGACCATCGC
>JBKJRJ010000005.1:0-8171 GCA_046594705.1 Vicinamibacterales bacterium | reverse complement strand
CCGCGGCGTTGAGCATCGGGCGGCCCCTACGAGATGACGACTATCCGGACGGCATCCCGGCGTTGCGGCAAGAGATCGTCGAGATTGCCAGCATCCGCGGCTCCAAGGCCTTCGCCGACGGCGTCGACCGTTTCCTGGCGGGCACGCTGCCGCTGGCCGGCCGGCGCGGCACCGCCTCGGCATCCGCCGACGAAGCGGCCATTGATCTGCGCAAACTCGTGCGGAAGGAACTCGGCATCAACACGTGCCGGACCGCCCTGCTCGAGTTCTTCCAGCAGGTCGAGACGGCGGACGCGGAGCGCATTTCTGCGGAGACGGCGCAGCAGCACGAGCGGGCCCGTCACGAGGCCGATCGCATGGCCGGGCAGGCGGCGGCCGACCTGGCTGCGCTTGACCTCGAAGTGGTCGAAGCCCAGCGGATTGCGCGCGAGGGCGTCGAGGCGGAGCGCGAGGCGCACGAGAAGGCCGGCACCGAGGCCCGGGCGACGGAACAGCACGCGCGACAGCGCGCTGAAGCCGAGCGGGCCGAGCAGGAGCGCGCGGCGGAGCAGGTCCGGCTCGCCGCTGAGGCGACGCACGTCAAAAACGAGCGGCTCGAGGCGGAGCGCGCGGAACAGACCCGGCTCGAGGCCGAGCGCGTCGGAGCGGAGCGGCTCGAGAAGGAGCGCGCCGGGAAGGCACAACTCGAAGCCACGCAGCTCAAAGAGAAGCGCCGCGAGAAGGAGCGTATCGAAGCGAAGCGCCTGGAAGCGGAACGGCGCGAGCACGAGCGCCTCGAGAAAGAGCGCGTTGAGAAGGCCCGCCTCGAAGCCAAGCGCCTGGAAGCGGAACGACTCGAACACGAGCGCCTCGAGAAGGCGCGCCTCGAAGCCGAGCGCCAGGAAAAGGAGCGCGCCGAAAAGGCCCGCCTCGAAGCGAAGCGCCTGGAAGCGGAACGGCTCGAGCACGAGCGCCTCGAGAAGGCGCGCCTCGAAGCCGAACGCCTCGAGAAAGAGCGCGCCGAAAAGGCCCGCCTCGAAGCGAAGCGCCTGGAAGCGGAACGGCTCGAGCACGAGCGCATCGAGAAGGCCCGCCTCGAAGCCGAACGCCTCGAGAAGGAGCGCGCCGAGAAGGCCCGCCTCGAAGCGAAACGGCTGGAGGAGGAGCGGCGCGAGACCGCGCGTGCCGAGAAGGCGCGGCTGGAAGCCGAGCGTGTGGAGGCGGCCCGGCTCGAACGCGAACGTAAGGAGAACGAGCGCCGGGAGAACGTGGCCCGCGAACGTGCGGAAAAAGCGCGGCGCGAACAGGAACGCGCCGACAAGGCGCGCGTGGAGGCCGCGCGGCTCGCACAGGAACGCGTTGATGCCGAGCGCCGCGAACGCGAGCTGCTCGACGCCGCGCGCGCCGAACGGGAGCGCGCCGAGCAGGCCAGGCTCGAAGCCGAGCGTCTGGAAGCCGAGCGCGTCGAGCAGGCGCGGCTCGAGGCCGAGCGCGAAGAGCAGGAGGAACGCCGCGAGCGGGCTGAGCGCGTCGAAGCCGAGCAGCGGGAGCGCCGGCAGGAACAGGAAGAGCTGGCGGCTCGCGTGCACGTCGCGGAGCGGCAGCCCGACCCGCAGGAGGAGGTCCTTGACGAGGACCAGCAGGCACCGGCGGCGCCGGTCCCAAGCCAACCCGCCGCCTCCACCGCCGGCTGGCTGATCCCGCCGGACCGCGCGGCGAAGTTCGAATCGGCGGTACCCGACCTGCTGCCGCCCGCGCCGGCGGCCCGGGTCTATCCGATTTACGTGCCGCCGGCCGAGCCCTCATCCTGGACTCCGACTGTGCCGGCGGATCCGGCGATCCCTGAGGTGGAACCCGTTGGCGCCGCCGCGGCGCCCTCCCCCTCCGTTCCGGCGTACGGTGCGTCCGCCACGCCGGCAACAGGCACCGGGGCCATCCGCCTGCGGGACGAGGTTTCTGGTGACGCCTCCCGCGCTCGGGTCGCTGAGAGCCGCCGCGAGCCGGACGAGATGTCCGCCGAGGGCGCATACGAACCCTTCGGCACCCACAAGCCGGCGCAGCCGATTCCCTGGAAACTGATTGCGGCGGGCGTCGTATTGATCGCCGCCACCGCAGCCATCCAGTACGGCTACACGCCGGCCAGCGTCCCGGTCCTCGAAACGGTCCGCAATACGGCCCCGGTCGCGCGGCCCCCTGCCCAGTCCCCGATTGCGGGGGGGGCCGGACGCCTCACGATTACCACCCAGCCGCCCGGCGCCCGCGTCACCATCGACGGCAAGGCGGCGGGCGAGACGCCGCTCACGATCGACACCATCGCGCTCGGCCGCCATGTCGTCGTCGTCACCGCCCCGGGCGGCGCGTCCGTCAGGAAGACGGTGAAAGTCGAGGCGGGCAAGCCCGCCGCCATCGATGTGGCGCTGTTCTCGGGCTTCGCCGCCATCTCGGCGCCGTTTGTGATTGACGTCTCCGAGAACGGCAAGTCGCTCGGCACCAGCAGCGAGCAGATCCTGCTGTCGCCAGGCCGGCACGAGCTGCGCGTCTCGAACAAGGACCTCGGATACGTGGCCACCGAGGTCGTGGAGATTCAGCCGGGCGAGGTGACGCGCGTCACGATCGACCCGCGCGGCCGCGCCAACATCAACGCCGCGCCATGGGCGGAAATCTGGATCGACGGTGAGAAGGCCGGCGAGACGCCGCTCGCCAACGTGGCGATCCGCCTCGGGACCCGTGAGATTGTGTTCAAGAATCCTCAGTACGGCGAGCGCAGGGTCACCGCCACGATCACCGCCGGCACGCCCGCGACCATCTCGGTCGACTTCATCAAGTAGCGCGCCGGCAGTACAATTCGAAGGTTGACCGCTCTTCCGGTCCTGCTGCGGCGCCTCCGCGAACTGCACATCCTCGACGAGACGGGGGAGCAGGCGCTCGTGCGCGAAGGAGTGCTGACGCTCGCCGACCTCGAACTGGCGGTCGCGGAACAGCGGCCGTTGGTCGCCAACGAGCGGCTGCGCCGCGCCGCCGATGTCCTCACGCAGGAGTTCCGTCCCATCCTGTTGGGCCGCGCCTGGGACCTCCTCGACGCCTTCATCGCCGACCTCGCCCGCCACGCCCCGGCGCTGCATGGCATCGACGTCTCCGGCGCGGTGCGCCGCGCCGAGCCGATGGTCACCGGACTCGTGGTGATCGTCCGCGCCTCGGACCCGGCGCGCGTGACAGAAGCCGTCGCGGCGATGCCGACGGTCACCGCCGTTCTCCACCGCACCTCGCGCCGCGCGGTGGTGCTGTTCGAGGGGCACGAAGTGGATGTGCGGGTGACGACGCCCGACGGTTACGGCAGCCTGCTGTTCACCACGACTGGCCCTCCCGGCCACGTCGTGGAGGTGCTGCGCCGACGCGGCCCCCGGCTCAGCTCGTCAGAAACCGACGTCTACACGAGTGCGGGACTCGCCTACCTGCCGCCCGAGACGCGCGACGGCCCCGGCGCGCTCGATCGCGCGGTGCGGCGCGACGTGCCCCCCCTGGTCGAACGCGAAGACATCCGCGGCGATCTCCACATGCACACCACCTACAGCGACGGCCGCGACCCGCTCCAGCGGATGGTCGAGGCGGCGCACGCGCTGGGGTACGAGTACATCGCGATCACCGACCACTCGGAGCACGCTGCCGCGTCGCGCACGTTGACCCTCGACCAGATGGAACGGCAGCGCGACGAGATCGCCGGCATCCGGGCGACGGTGCCCGGCATGACCGTCCTCCATGGCCTCGAAGTCGACATCCTCCCCGACGGGACGCTCGACTGCCCCGACGCGGTGCTCGCCACGCTCGACATCGTGCTGGCCTCGCTTCACGACGCCGCCGGCCAGGATGGCGCGCAGCTCACCCGGCGCTGTCTCGCCGCCATCCGGCACCCACTCGTCTCAGTCATCACCCACCCGGCGAACCAGCTGGTGGGGCGCCGCGCGGGGTACGACATGGACTATCCGGCCATTTACGCCGCCGCCGCGGAAACCGGCACGGCGCTCGAGATCGACGGCGCGCCCTCACATCTCGACCTGAGCGGGGAACGCGCCCGCGAGGCGACCCTGGCGGGGGCCACGGTGGTGATCGACAGCGACTGCCATCGGTCGCGCACGCTCGATCGACAGATGCGGATGGGGGTGGCCACCGCGCGCCGCGGGTGGGTCGAGCAGGGCCACGTCCTCAATACCCGGCCGATTGGCGACGTCCGCGCCTTCCTCACTCGCAAGCGCGGCCGGTGAGCCGCGCGCGCTGCGCGGAACTGCACGATTGCAGTGCTACACTTCACAGAGCCCTGCCGCGATGCCGGGACCCAGGAATGACCCGATTACTGCTGTCCGCCACGCTGCTGCTCTACCCGGCGATCGCCGCCGGACAGACCCGCCCCTCCGCACTCCAGACGGCTGCCGCGGTGCAGCAGAAGTACGACCGCGTCAGGGATTTCACCGCCGATTTCACCCAGACCTATGAGGGCGGCGTGCTGAACCGGAAATCCACGGAGCGCGGCACCGTCCGGATCAAGAAGCCGGGCAAGATGCGGTGGGAGTACGCGGCGCCCGACAAGAAAGTGTTCGTCTCGGACGGACGGAAGATCTACTCCCACATCCCCGCCGACAAACAGGTGATCGTCGGCGACGTGCCGTCCGACGACGAGGCCACCACGGCGGTGCTGTTTCTCGCGGGCAAGGGCAACCTCACGCGCGACTTCACCGTGAAGTACGTGGACGACGCCGGCGGCGGGCTGGCGCTCAGGCTCGACCCCAAGCAGAAGCAGCGCGACTACGACTGGCTGGTGCTCGGCGTCGATCCCAAAACGCTGCAGATTCGCTCCCTCACCGCCGCGGATCAACAGGGCGGACGGTCCACTTTCCAGTTCACCAACTACCGGGAGAACGCCGGGCTGGCGGATGGTGTCTTTACCTTCAAGATTCCAAAGGGCGCCGATGTCATCTCGCGTTAATCGCACCGCCCTGCTGACGTGGGTCGTCCTCGCCGTCTCGGCGGCCGCGGGCTGCGCCACCTCGTCGGGGATGCGCCGCGGGCGCCAGGCGGAACTCGCACAGGATTACGATCGCGCGGTCGTCGAGTACACCCAGCTCGCGCGCAGCAACCCGGCAAACACCGACGCGCGGCTCGCGCTCGACCGCGCCAAGCTGCGCGCGTCGCAGGAACACGCGGTGCGCGGACGCCGGCTGGCCGGCCTGGAGCGCTACGAGGAGGCGGTGCTCGAATACCAGCTCGCCGCCGAGCTGAATCCCACCGATTCCCAGGTCGACGCGGCACTCAAGGACGCGCGGCGGCGGCTCCGCAGCCGGCTCGCGGTGACGCGCGCGGGGCGTACCGAGCTCGAGAGTCTGATCGATCGCACCCGCGATCTGCCGGCGCCCGGGCTCGAACTGCCCGAAGGCGTCAAACTGCCGTCCTCGCTGGTGTTCGGCAACGGCGCCACGGCGAGGGCGGTGTTCCTCACCGTGGGTCGGTTCGCGAACATCAGCACGATCTTCGACGGCGGGTTCCGCGACCAGCCGCTGACCATCGACCTGCGCGACGCGACGCTGGCCGACGCGCTGGCGGCGCTGACCGCGAGCACGCGGACCTTTTACCGCGTCACGGCGCCGCGGACCATCACCATCATCCCCGACACGCCTGCGAAGCGGCGCGAGTACGAGGAAACCGTCATCCGCACGATCTACCTGAGCAACGCCGACATGAAGGAGACCATCGATCTCCTCCGCGTGGTCGTTGATATCCGCCAGATCTCGCCGATGAGCTCGACCAACTCGATCTCGATCAAGGACACTCCTGAACGGGTCGCCGCCGCGGTCAAGCTCGTGCGCGCCATCGACAAGGCACGGCCCGAGGTCGTGATCGACGTCGAGCTGCTCGAGGTGGATCGGACGAAACTGCGCGATTACGGGCTGCAGATCGCGTCCCCGGGATCGGGGGGTGTGTCAGGCTCGGCCGACATCAACCGCGACAACCTCACGCTTGCGAACCTCCGGAGCCTGACCGCCGCCGACGTGTTCCTGTCCGGCATTCCTGGGTTGTATTACCGCCTCCTCAAGACCGACACCGCCACGCGCACGCTCGCGAACCCGCATCTGCGCACCGCGGAGGGCATGACGGCGACCGCCCGGTTCGGCGAGGAAGTCCCAGTGCCGGTCACGACCTTCGCGCCGATCGCGGCCGGCGGCGTCAACACGCAGCCGATCACCTCGTTTACCTACCGTAACGTGGGCGTGAATATCGACATCACGCCCCGGTTGCACCACGACGACGAAGTGACTCTCGCGCTGAAGGTGACGCTGTCGAGCCTCGGTGGCAACACGGGCTTTGGCGGGCTGCCGACCTTCGGCAACCGGGAAATCAGCACGACCATCCGGTTGAAGGACGGCGAGACGAACATGCTGGCGGGCCTCATCCGCGACGAGGAGCGCACGGTCATGTCGGGCATTCCCGGCCTCAGCGACCTGCCGCTCGTGGGCCGCCTGTTCGCGAACAACCGCCGCGAGACCCAGCAGACCGACATCATCCTGACGCTGACGCCGCATATCGTCCGCGTCCTCGACATCACGGAAGCGGATCTGCGCTCCTTCCGCCTGGGCCGCGAGTCGGGGGCCAGCTCCCTCGCCGAGATCCTCGGTGGCGCGGCCCCGCCGAAGGACGAGCGGTTCGAAATGCCAGTCGCCCAGCAGCCGCCCGCGCCGGGGCTGCCGGTTCCGGCGGCGCAGCCGGCTCAAGCGCCGTTTCCGCAGCCGCTGCAGGGCGCGCTACCCGGAACGATGCTCCCCAAGACGACGGTGCCGGCGCCGAAGAAACCGGGCGGCGGTGGGGGCGGGTAGTCCCGCGCTGGATGAACGTCCGACTCCCAACGCCCAACTATCAACTACCAACTACCAACTACCAACCACTAACTACCGACTCTCTCCACCTGCGCGCCCAGGCTGCGCAGCCGTTCGATGAGTGAGGCGTAGCCGCGTTCGACGGTCTCGAGCGGCGCGACGGTACTCTCCCCTTCCGCCGCAAGCGCCGCCGCAATCAGGGCCATCCCCGATCGCAGGTCGCGGCTGTCGAGCGCGCGGCCGCGCAGCTTGGTCGGGCCGCTGACGATGATGCGGTGCGGGTCACAGAGGAACAGGTCCGCGCGCATGGCGCTCATCTGTTCCAGCGCGAAGAGACGAAGTTCGTACAACCAGTCATGGACGAGCGTGCGCCCGTCAGCCTGCGTGGCGAGGACGGTGACGAGGCTCACGAGGTCGCTCGGAAACCCGGGCCACAGCCCCGTGGTGATGCGGCGCACGGCCTGCAGGCGGGACGGCCGCACCACGAAAGTGTCGTGGTTGTAGGAACAATCGAGCCCCATCCGTTTCAGCGGCGCGGCGATCACTTCCAGGTCAGCGGACCGCGCGCCGGTCACCTCGATCTCGCCGTTGGTGATTGCGGCGACGACCGCCCAGCTCCCCGCCTCGATGTAGTCCCCGGCGAGCCGATGGCTCGCGCCGCGTCGCTTCGCCGCCGGCTGGACTCGCAGCGTGGAGCTGCCCACACCTTCGACGCCGACGCCCATCGCCTGGAGGAACTGGCACAGTTCGACGACGTGCGGCTCCATCGCGGCATGACGGATCTCCGACGACCCCTCGGCAGCGGCGGCCGCCAGGAGCGCGGTTTCGGTACCGGTGACCGACGCTTCGTCGAGATAGAACGAGGCGCCCTTCAATCCGCGCGGCGCGTGCAGGGCGTGGCCCGGCTCGTCGAGCGGCACGGCTCCGAGCGCCATCAGCGCCTCGAGGTGAGTCGAGATGGTCCGTCGCGCCGGAAAGTCTCCGCCGGGAGGCGCCAGGCGCGCCGAGCCCGTGCGTGCCAGCAGCGGCCCCAGCAGCAGCACGGAACCGCGCAGACGCCCGACCAGGACGGGGTCGGGGCGATCGCCGGACACCCGCTCGCACGTGATCCGCAGCGTGCCGGTTCCCTTGCCCTCCACCCGCGCGCCCAACGCTTCAATCAGCTGCAGCAGCACGTCGACGTCGCGGATGCGAGGGACGTTGGAGATCTCGCAGGTCTGCTCGGTCAGCATGCACGCCGCGATCAGCGGGAGCGCCGAGTTCTTGTTCCCTTCGACCGCCACCCGTCCCGACAGCGCGCGCCCGCCTTCAATTTTCAGAGAAGTCATCTCA
>JBKJRJ010000487.1:0-9397 GCA_046594705.1 Vicinamibacterales bacterium | reverse complement strand
CTGCTGGAGCCCGCTTGGCGTGAAGGGCTTTTCGAGGAACGCCTCCAGTTCGTCGAGCGGACGCTTGTCCATCAGCGCGTCGATCTTACCCGTCACGTAGAGCACCGGGAGGCGCGGACGGCTGATCCTGATGCGCCGCACCATCTCCTCACCGCCAAGCACGGGCATCTGAAGGTCGGCAATCAACAAATCGATCGCGGCATCGCCGATCGCCTTGGCAATTCCCTCCTCGCCATCACTCGCTTCGATGACGCGGTAGCCGGCCTGCTGGAGGAAACGGCGATGCACGGCGCGCAACGGCGCCTCGTCGTCCACCACCAGCACGGTCGCGCGCGGCGCCGCATCCTTCGTCGACTCGTCGTGTGTCATCTGTCTATCCTTTGGGCCCATCGAGCTCGGCCATCACGCGCGTGTAGCAGTTCGGGCAGATCCCATGGCTGAACTGGAGGTCGGAGTGCTGCGCCACGTAATGTTCGACCTGCTCCCAGTAATTATCGTCGGATCGCACGTGCTTGCAGTAACTACAGATCGGCAGCAACCCGTGCAGCTGCTTCACCCGGGACAGCGCGGCTTCCAGCTCGGCGACCCGGTCCGCCAGTGCGTCACGCAGCTTGGCCACCCTGAGGCCGACGTTGACGCGGGCGCGCAGGATCTGCGGGTCGAACGGCTTGCTGAGGAAATCGTCCGCGCCGGCCTCGAGTCCATTGACCAGGTCCTCGGGTGCGTCCCGCGCGGTCAGCAACAGAACGTGGAGATGGTTGCGGGTCGGGTCGGCGCGGATCAGGCGGCACACGTCGGGGCCGTCGCGTCCTGGCATCCCCCAGTCGAGCACGGCGACCCCGATGGTCGCGTCCGCCCGGATCGCCGTCCAGGCGGCGTCGCCGTCGTGGGCCACGACGACGTCGAGACCCCATCCGGTGAGAGTACCACGCAAGAGCGCCGCGGTCGCGCGATCGTCGTCCGCCACCAGCGCGCGCATCATGGCGTCTCCGCGAGCGCCGGCACCCACTGCCGCAGCAGCTGTGTGGCCGCATGGGCCTCGGCCGACAACTGGCGCAGCGCCTCCGGGGCGGACTCCAGCCGGCGTTCGGAGCCGAGCCGCTCCAGCGTGCGCGCCGCCGCCGTCAACGCCATAGCCGAAAGGTTGCCGGCCGACCCTTTCAGTGCGTGGGCCGCGGTGCGGACCTCTTCCGGATCGCCGCCGGCGACGGCCGCGTGGATCGCCGCCACCCTGATGGGGCAATCCACCAGGAACAGTCGAACGATCTCGCGGAACAGATCCTCGTCGCCTCCGACCCGTTTCATGAGCGCCTCGCGGTCGATGGGAGGGCCGGCCGGGCCAGATACTGGTTCGGCGGTGCCGGACCCTCCGGTAGCCTCCTCTTCAACGGTTGCGAAGAGGAGCGCCGGATCAATGGGCTTGGACAGATATCCGTCCATGCCGGCGGCCAGGCACCTCTGGCGATCCCCCGTCATCGCGTGCGCCGTCATCGCCACGATCCGGGCGCGCCGACCGGTCACCTGCTCGTGACGCCGGATGGCGGCCGTCGCCTCGAAACCATCCATCTCCGGCATCTGAACATCCATCAACACCACATCGAACTGCTCGCGTGCCAGTGCCTCGACGGCTTCGTGTCCATTGGCGGCGAGCGACACCTGGTGCCCCCTTTTGGTGAGCAGTCCGACGGCCACCCGCTGGTTCACGACGTTGTCCTCCGCCACGAGCACCTTTCGCCCCTTGGCTGGCAGACTGGCAACGGTGCCTGGACCAGGGCTCCCGATGTCTTCGAGCGCAGGAAGCGCCCGTTCCGTCGGGCCAGCAGGGACGGGCCGCAGCTCTGACGCGTCCACCACGCCGAGGGTGACGGTGAAATGGAACGTACTCCCGGACCCGGGTTCGCTCTCCAGCCAGAAGCGTCCTCCCATCAAGCTCACCAGGGTGGAGGAGATCGACAAGCCGAGTCCCGTCCCGCCGAATTTGCGCGTCGTCGATCCATCCGCCTGGCTGAACGCCTCGAACACGGCCGCCTGACGGTCACGGGGAATGCCAATGCCGGTGTCGGTCACAGAGAAGTGTAACGTGGTCATGCCTTCGACGCGGCAGTCCTCGCGCACCGCGACCACGATGCGGCCTTGTTCCGTGAACTTGAGCGCGTTGCCCACCAGGTTGGTCAGCACCTGCTTAATTCGGACCGGGTCGCCGACGATGTCGGCAGGCACACCGGGACCGATCTCGGTGACAAGCTGGAGTCCCTTACGAGCGACCTCGAAGGTCAACAGGTTGACGACTTCCCCGATGGCGTCCGCGAGTGAAAAGGGGATCGACTCGAAATCGAGCTTGCGTGATTCGATCTTCGAGAAGTCCAGGATGTCGTTCAGGATCTTCAGCAGCGACCTGGCGGACTGACTCACGCTCGCGAGGCACTCCCGCTGGTGACGCGTCAGCTCGGTATCGAGCGCGATCGCGGTCATCCCGAGAATACCGTTCATCGGCGTGCGGATTTCGTGGCTCATGTTGGCCAGGAACTGCGACTTGGCGTTATTGGCGTCCTCAGCTGCCGCCTTCAACGAGGCCTGAATCTCGAGCTGCCGGCGGATGTACGCCGTCTGATCCCGCACCCGCCGGCGCAGCACCACAATCCACGCGAGTGCCGTCAGCGCGACGAGGAGCAGGCACCCCAGCACCCACAGCACCCGCGCGACGGACCACCACGACGCGCCGCGAACCACCGTGACGTCGAGGGGGCTCCGGAGCAGCAGACGGAACTCCTGGTTGGAGAGAAAATTACTGTCGTTCAGGGAGCGCTCTGCCTTGACGAGGCAGACACCCGTCACCTGCACCACGCTCCCCGGGCGCACGCTGGCCATGCCGTGGGCCTGTGGCAGGTTGTCGAGAAAAGCATTGAAGGTATGGCGGCCGGCCTGCAGCGTCAGCATTCGCCCCGTCGCGTTCGCGACTTGATCGATGAGCGTCGATTCCATCTGTACGAGCTGGGCATGGTAGTTCCCGCTCATCGCCTCGTCGGTGGTCACGGAGATGGGAGACGGCGCTGGTCCGGCGCCATGACGCTGAACGACGGCATTCTGCAACACGGGCAGATAGTCACCGGCGGCGGGGAATCCAACCACGTCGACTCGATCGCCGGGCGTCAGCGCCGGCTCGTTCAACGCTCCCACGACGAGCCCCCCGGTCTCGTCGCTGATGTAGAGCGCTCCGTTGGAGCTGCGGAGCGTGACCACCCCTCGCATTCTCACGCGACGCTCGGCGCTCCGGCCCAGATCAAATTGCATCAGGGTCTTAATCGGCTGGACCGGAAGCGCTGCGGCGTCGGGCGCGGGCTCCAGCATCGTGAGGTAGGACGGGTCGGGGACAATGACCCGAATCCCGAGCAACTGCCGGTGTTCGTTGAAGACCGACGCACACGCGCCGCGCAGACGCACGCGGGCGTCGACCAGGTCCGTCGGGAGCGGCGCGCCAGCCAGTGCCATCTCGGCGACGAAGCTATACAGCCCGGCGACGACGGAGAGGCGCGCCCCTGAGCCGACGCGGGCGACCGATTGCACCACCCCCTCGGCCTCCACCCACTGGCTGTCGTGCACGCCGCTGGCCAGTTCAGCCAGCGCCCCGCGCACGGGAGTGGGTAACGGCGCGGTGCCGACGGCCCGCACCGTCGCCTGGTCGATGATGGGGGCGAAATCACCGGCGCCGGTCTGGCCGATGACATCGATCAGCTGGCCGGTCCGCCAGGATCCTGACGTCACCATATAGATACCGCCGGTGGCGTCCTGGATGAAGGCCGCGCTCGATCCGAACGGCGAGGTCACCACCGCCCGGAGCCGGACCGGATAGCCCCGCCGCGCTTCCACCGGCGGCAACCGGCGGATCGCACTGATCGAACTCAGGATGGGCAGCGGCGCACTCTGCGCCGCCTCGTCGGAGGGGCTCGCTGGCGCGACGGCCGCCGAGCGGGCACCGAGCGGGCGGTAAATCGCATCTTCCAGCCCGACGCCTGACGCGGTGCGAGCGACGAAGCCGAGGACGTCAATGGGGCCGCGGGGCTGCACGACCGAGACCTCGGCGATCGAGACCGGGAGCGCGCCCGTGCCGTCGCTCAGGCGCAACGTGCCGTCGGGCAGCTGTGTGATGACCCCCTGCACGCGCACGCGATGTGTGGGCACGGACGCTGGGGCACCGGCCAGCAGCGCGCCAATGGATTGCACCGGAACGGAGAACGGATCGGACGCGCGGGCCGCCACCACCGTCACGCTGGCCGGTTCGGCGACGAGCACCCGGAGGCGAACCGCTCGCCCGCGGACGTCGAAGGTCGTGTCCGCCACTCCGCGAATCGCGACGCGAGCATCCACCAGCGCATCGCCGAACGACGTTCCCGCCGGGGCGAGCACGCGCGCCTGGATCGTGCCGTCGGCCGTCGCGACGTTCAGCGTGACGCGGCCGTCGTTCTCCCGCACGGTGGAGCGGACGATCCCCTCGACTTCCACACGCCGGTACAAGTAGTCGCCCGACCCCAGTTCGCGGGTGCCGACCCGCGGCACCGGAAGCTCCGCCCCAGGCCCCACGTCCGTCACCATCCTGGCGATGACGATCGCAGCTGTTTGTCCGGGCGCGGTCACCCCTTCGACTTCGACCTCGCGGCCGGGAGCTACCGCGAGCTGGGTCTTGGCCGTGTCGATGAAGACTCCGCCATCGCGGGTCTGGGCGACGAGAGTCCTCGACCCACCGTGGTAGTAGGTGACCGTGGCGCGCAGCCTGACCGGGTAGGCGCCTTCCCTGCCGCTCGCGCCCAGCGCGCGGATTTGCCGCACGGTCGTGAGGACGGTGCCTCCGGCGCCCGGTGCCGCCGGTGCGCACCCGCTGCCCAGCACGGTCAGCAGCGACAACGCTGCCGTTGCTGCGCGGGCGCGTGAGATCGACCCAGACGCGCGCATCAGGGCGCCTCCGTGAGCGCCGGCACCCACTCCTGCAGCAGGTCCATGGCCAGCAGCGCCTGCGCGGTCAGCTGACGCAGCGCCGCCGGGGCGGACTGCAGCCGCCGTTCGGAGCCGAGACGCTCGAGCGTGCGCGCCGCGGCCGTGAGCGCCGTGGCCGAGAGATTGCCGGCCGACCCTTTCAGCGCGTGGGCCGCCGTGCGGACCTCTTCCGGATCACCGCCGGCGACGGCGGCGTGGATGGCCGCCACCCGGGTGGGGCAATCCACCAGGAACAGCTGCACGATCTCGCGGAACAGATCCTCGTCGCCCCCGACCCGTTTCATCAGCGCCTCGCGGTCGATGGCAGGCCCCAGCGCGATCGGTGGGGGCTCCGCGGGCGCCGTCGCCGGCGCGGCCCCCATTTCAACAGCGGCGAAGAACCTGGCGGGCTCGATCGGCTTCGACACGTAGTCGTCCATCCCGGCGGCGAGGCAGCGCTCGCGGTCGCCCGTCATGGCATGGGCGGTCATGGCCACGATCCGGAGGCGGGCGCCGGAGACCGCCTCGAGCCGCCGGATCTCCTGGGTGGCCTCGAACCCGCCCATCTCGGGCATCTGGATATCCATCAGCACAAGATCAACGCTCTGCGCCGCCAGCACCGTGAGCGCCTCGCGGCCGTTGCTCGCGATCGTCACTCGGTGCCCGCGCTTTTCCAACAGGCCGGCGGCTACCCGCTGGTTGACGACGTTGTCTTCCGCCAGCAGGATGTGCAGCGGGCGCACCGCTGCCGGCGCCGCCGGGGCCAACCCGATCGCGGGCGGCATGTCCGCGCCTTGCAGTACTCGGCAGATTGCGTCGTGGAGTCCGGCCGCGTCGACCGGCTTGGTCAGGTAGGAGGAAATGCCGAGTTCTCGGGACCTGGTCGCGTCGCCGTACTGTCCCGATGAGGTCAGCATCACGATGGTGAGGCCCGCAAGCCGCGGGTCGCTGCCAATCTCCCGGGCCACGTCGAACCCGTCCATGCCGGGCATGTTGGCGTCGAGCAGGACCAGCGCGAAAGGCGTCCCCGCTTCGGCGCCCGCGATAAGCGCCTGAATCGCCAGGGACCCGGTCGCGACACACGTGGGCCGGGACTGCCAGCGAAGCAGCTGCGCCTGGAGAATCCGTCGGTTCACAGGATTGTCGTCGACCACCAGTACCGGGAGGCCCGCCAGCACGGGCGCCGGTGACCCGATGGCGGGAGGCAAGGTGGCCGTGTCGAACGGCACGGTGAAGTGGAACACGCTGCCGCGCCCCGGTTCGCTCTCCACCCAGATCCGGCCGCCCATCATCTGGACGAGGGTCGCCGAAATCGTCAGGCCGAGCCCGGTACCGCCAAACCGGCGGGTGGTGGATCCATCTGCCTGGCTGAAGGCCTCGAACACCGTCGCCTGCTTGTCCCGGGCGATGCCGATCCCCGTGTCACTCACTGAGAAGTGCAGCATGGTGCAGCCGGGCTGGTGGTTTTCCTGCTTGATCTCCAGCACGACGTGCCCGCGCTCCGTGAATTTCGTGGCATTGCCGATCAGGTTCGAGAGCACCTGCCTGAGGCGGCCGGGATCGCCCACGATACCTTGCGGCACGTCGTGGTCGACCTCGTACAGGAGTTCCAGTCCCTTCTGGTCCGCCTTCAGGGCCAGCGGCTTGACGGTCTGCGCCACCAGCTCGCGCAGCGAAAACGGAATCCGCTCGAGCTCGAGCTTGCGGGACTCCACCTTTGAAAAATCCAGGATGTCGTTCAGGATCGCGAGCAGCGAATCCGCCGACGTCTTGACCGTCGACAGGTAATCGCGCTGCTGCGCATCCAGCGCCGTGTCGAGCGCGAGCTCGGTCATGCCGATGATGCCGTTCATCGGCGTCCGGATTTCATGGCTCATGTTGGCCAGGAACTCGCTCTTCGCCCGGCTCGCTTCCATCGCCCGGTCGCGGGCGGACGTCAGGTCGGCATTGCTCTCGCGCAATTCGGTGGTCCGGGTGTCGACCGTCTGCTCGAGCCGTTCCTGGTGCTCGAGCAGCTGCCGGTCGCGTCCCTGAATTTCCCGCAGCATCTCGTTGAAGCGGTCGATCAGCTCGCCGATTTCATCGCGACCGGCGCTGGTCACCTGGAGGTCGTAGCGGTGCTCCGAGGTCACCGTGCGCGCAGCCGCCGTCAGCCGCAGCAACGGCGTCGAGATAGTGCCCTGCAGCCGCCACACCAGCAGGAACGCCATGACGACGGCCCCGATCAGCACGACGAGAACGATGCCGCCGAACTGCACGGCGCGGGTTTCGATCTCCCTGACGTCGGAGGTCACGGCCAGCGAGCCGACCGCTTCGCCCTTGAGACGGATGGTCCGCGCCAGCACCAGCCGGCGGTTGCGGATCCAGTGCCAGACGGGCTCGCCCACCATCACGGCGGCGTCCTCCGCCGCGGGCGTGGCGATCCCCTGCCGCACGTAGCGGGCAAAGACGACGCCGTCCGGCAGACGGATCGTGGCAGCCATGATGTGATCGTTCGCCGCGACAGATGCCAGGATTTCGGCCGCCGTGGAGGTATCGCCGAACGCCAATGCGGCCGTCGAGTTGGCCCCAATCACGTCCGCCAGCAGTTCGACCTCACGTGTGAGACGCTGGCGCGAGCTGGAGATGTCGTAAGCGAGGATCGTGACGCACGCCGCCAGCACGGTCGTCGCGGTCGTCGCGACACCGATCGCGAGCAGCTTGCGGGCGACCGGCAGATCCCGGAACCATCGCTTAACGTCCGTCATGTGAAGGCTCCTTGACGATCGTGGCGAGGGAGAGCAGTTTGGCGCTGAGGGCGATGCGCGCGCGCTGCGCCGCCGCGGGGTTGATCCATAAGCGCATCTTGGCTTTCTCGAGCCTCAGCTCGACGATGCCCCCCGCCTCCGCGAACCCGCGGACGTCGCTGGCGGTGAACACCGGCAGGTTCTGAAGGGACTCGACGACGCGGTGGGCGCCCTGCAGATCCGATCCGCCCAGGTAAATCAGCTGGCACGCGTGGACCGCTCCATCGGCGGGCATCTCGCTGACGTTCATGAGGTCAGGCCTGGAGTGGCGCTTGATGTTCGCCTCCAGCTCCTTGAAGACCGCCTTGTCGCCGACGACGCAGAATGCGAACGGCCGCCCCGCCGGGACGCTACCGGCCGGCCACTCGGCGAACTTGACGAAGTTCATCAGGAACGCCGCCTTCAGCGAGGGGATGCTGACATCCTGCGCCGTGGCCGTCGCCGGTCCGGCGAGGAGCATGGCGCAGCCAAACACGCGGAGCCAGAGCCGGCTCATGCCATGCCTGAACATTTCAATACCGCCACGCCAGCTGCACGCGCGCGCTGCGCGGCACCAGCGTCGGCATCACGGTCCCGTTGGTGTCACTGAACTCCGCATGCGCGCGATCCAGCAGATTCTGCCCCACCAGCGACAGGGTGAAGCGATGTGTCAGCGGGATCTCCACACGGGCGTCGGCCCGCGTATACCCCGGCACGCCGAGGCGCGCCAGCGGTCCCACGCGGAACACCGAGACGTCCACCTCGGCGCGATGCGCGAGCGTCAGGCCTGAGCGCACCTGCCACTGGTGCCGGCTCGCATCGCCGTCCAGGCCCGCCGCTGTGGCATCGGTGCTGGCGGGATCCAGCCGCGGGGTGAACCGGTAGGCGCTGTAGCTGGCATCCAGCCGCCACCAGGGCGCCGGCATCCAGTGTGCGTCCACTTCGAGTCCGCTGGTATCGCCGCCGAGCAGGCTGCCGAAACGGATCGGCACCGACACATACGGCCCTTCGGCGCCCATCACCACGGCCGGAGCCTCCCGCTCGGTCGTCCGCAGGTGCTGATAGCGCCCATAGAAGCCCGTCACCGACACTGTGGCGGCCGTCGCGACCTCGAGCCGGTAGCCGGTTTCGAGGTCCGTCAGCACTTCGGTTCGCATGTCGGGGCTCCCGAAGGCGCTGACACGCACGGGCAGCGGCCCCTCGCCGAGCGTCGGCCCATAGTCCAGATGGATGCCGCGCTCTGTGAGCGACGGCGTCCGCAACGCGCGAGAGGCGGCGGCCCAGAGGTATTGGCGCCGCGGGACCACAGCCCATGTCAGCCGCGCCGTCGGCTGCAGGCCCCAGCCCGCCTGGGCCTCGCGCTCGAGTTTGGCGCCCAGCGTCAGGTGGAGCCGTTCAGGGGCCAGCGTAATCTCGTCCTGCGCGAAGGCGTTGACGCGGTCGTCGCTCGACGATTCAGGCGTGAGAGAGTAGCCGTTGCGCCCGGTCAGCTGTTCATACCTCAGGCGATAGCCGGCGCCCGCGACCATGTCGTGTCGCGCGCCAAGCGCCGTGTGGTACTGGATTTCCGCGTCCGCGGTTCGGCGCCGGTAATCCCCCACCGGTTCGTCGCGCTGTGCAAGGTCCAGGGAGGACTGCACCTGCAGGGATGCGCCATTGGCGCG
>JBKJRJ010000356.1:0-12262 GCA_046594705.1 Vicinamibacterales bacterium | reverse complement strand
CCGCCGCGACGGCGCTGCAAGGGGAGGCCGGCGCCCACGAGGGGACCGTGCTGGTGTTCGACGACGTGACGCCGCTGGTGCGGACGCAGCGCGTGGCGGCGTGGCGCGACGTGGCGCGGCGCCTGGCGCACGAAATCAAGAACCCGCTGACGCCGATCCAGCTGTCGGCCGAGCGCATGGGCCGCCACTTCGGCGGTGCGCCGGAAGCCACGCGCGCCCTCGTCGAGGAGTGCACGACGACGATCGTGGGGGAGGTGGAGTCCCTCAAGGCGCTGGTCGACGAGTTCGCGCAGTTTGCCCGGATGCCGGCGCCACGCGCGGTGCCGGCCAACCTCAACGCTGTGCTGACCGACACCCTGGCGCTCTACAACGGCCTGTTCAGCCAGATCCAGATTGAGCGGCGGTTCGCGCCGGCCCTGCCGCCGGTGCGGCTCGACGTGGAGCAGATCCGGCGGGTCGTCATCAATCTCGTGGACAATGGGATCGAAGCGATGGGGGGTACGCAGGCGGGCGCCCGGCCAGACGGGGAGGCGCCGCGGATCACGATCGAGACACAGTACGACGCGGCCAACGCCGTGGCGCGCGTCGTCATTTCCGACAACGGCCCGGGCGTGCCGGCCGCGGACCGCGAAAAGCTGTTCATGCCGTACTACTCGACGAAAGGTCGGGGCAGCGGGCTCGGCCTCGCTATCGTCCGGCGCATCGTCGCCGAGCACGGCGGCTCCATCGAGGTTGGCGACAACGCCCCGTCGGGCTCCCGCTTCGTCATCGAGTTGCCATGCTGAAACCGACCATCCTGATCGTCGATGACGAGGCCGGCGTGCGGAGCGCGCTGAGCGGAGTCCTGCGCGACGAGGGCTACGGCGTCGAGGCGGTCGAGTCGGGCGAGGCCTGTCTGGACCGCGTGGTGCGCGCCTCGTTCGACGCCATCGTGCTCGACATCTGGCTGCCCGGGATGGATGGGCTGGTGACGCTGCAGAAACTGCAGGAGCGGCGGGTGGACGCGCCCGTCATCATGATCTCCGGGCACGGCAACATCGAGTCGGCCGTCCGCGCCATCAAGCTCGGGGCCTTCGATTTCATCGAGAAGCCGCTGTCGCTCGAGAAGACCGTGCTGGTCGTCGGCAACGCCGTCCGGCAGCGCCGCCTCGTCGTCGAGAACCGGGAGCTCAGGGCGACGGTCGATCGGCGACAGACCATGGTGGGCGAGAGCTACGTGCTGCGCCAGTTGCTGGAGCAGGTCGCCATGGCGGCCCCGACCAACGGCCGCGTGCTGATTCACGGCGAGAACGGCACCGGTAAGGAGCTGGTGGCGCGTTCGATTCACATGCGCAGCCGCCGTGCGCGGGGACCGTTCATCGAAGTGAACTGCGCGGCGATTCCCGAGGAGCTGATCGAGAGCGAGCTGTTCGGCCATATGAAGGGGGCGTTCACCGGCGCCGTGGCGGACCGTCGCGGCAAGTTCGAGCTGGCGGACGGCGGCACGCTGTTCCTCGACGAAATCGCCGACATGAGCGTGAAGACGCAGGCCAAGGTGCTGCGCGCGCTGCAGGAACAGATTGTCGAGCCGGTCGGCGGGACGGCGAGCGTCAAGGTGGACGTGCGCGTGATTGCCGCCACCAACAAGGACCTCACGGTGGAGATTCGCGCCGGACGCTTCCGCGAGGATCTCTACTTCCGCCTCAACGTGATTCCGATTTTCGTGCCGCCGCTGCGCAACCGCGAGAACGACATTGCGCTGCTGGCGGAGCACTTCATGGGGGAGTTCGCGCGCGAGTACGGGCGCCGGCCCAAGCGGCTCGACCCCGGCGCGGCGACCGGGCTGCGCAGCTACCGCTGGCCGGGCAACGTCCGCGAGCTGCGCAATGTCATCGAGCGGCTGATGATCATGGTGCCGGGGGAGACCATCGCCTTGAGCGACCTGGCGTTCCTCGACGGCGGCGCCGTCTCAGCGCCCGAGGCGCCCGGTACGCCGCCGCTGCCGCTACACGACGCGCGCGAGCGGTTCGAGCGCGACTACATCCTGCGCGCGCTGGCGGCGCAGAACGGCAACATTTCGCGCACCGCGGAGGTGCTCGACGTGGAGCGCAGCAACCTGTATCGCAAGATGCGCGCCTTCGGGATCGTCCCGGCCCGCCGTGAAGAAGAGGCGGTCTAGGGGAGTCATGCGCCGACGGCTGATCCGCCAAGGTCACGACGACCACCACGCTGTGTGATCTTCGTGATCCTAGTCATCGTCGCGCTGATCCGGGGGGCGTCGCAGCTGGTGTTCGAGCACCTGATCCGCCGTGAAGCCGGCAATCTGCAGGTAGTACTCCGCCGTGGCATTGAGCGCGGCCGACGGGATGAGCCCGACGATCTCGCTGTCCAGGATGGTCACGCCGTAGCGCCCGGCTTCCCGTTTCACGGCCTCGAACACCCGGAACATCGGTGTCTTCTCGTAGTTGGTCAGGTTGATCGAGACCTGCACGATGCCGCGATCCTTCAGCTCGAAGCCGGCGGCCTTGACGTAGCGGAAGCCGCCGCTGCTGTGGCGGATCGCGGCCGCAATCTTCTTCGCCACATCGAGGCGATCGGTGTCGAGGTTGATGTTGTAGGCGATGAGCGGCATGCGCGCGCCGATGACCGACGCGCCGGCCGTGGCGTGCGGCGCGGCGGGCCCGAAGTCCGGCGTCCATCCCTTCGCCGCCATTTTCGCGGCGAGCCCCTCGAACCCGCCGCGGCGGATGTCCTCGAGGTTCTTGCGCGCGGCGTCCTGCGACGCCTCCTCGTAGAGGTAGACCGGCACGGCGAAACGCGCGGCGACCTCCGCGGCGACCTCTTTGGCGAGCGCCACGCAGGCCGCCATCGTGACGCCCTCGATCGGCACGAAGGGCACCACGTCGATGGCGCCGACCCGGGGGTGTTCGCCGGTGTGCGTCCGCAGATCGATGGCCGGTATCGCGCGTTCATACATGGCGAGGACGGCCGCCTTCACCGCCGTCGCGTCTCCCGCCAGCGTGAACACCGACCGGTTGTGCGACGGGTCGGAGGAGTGATCGAGCAGGCGGACCCCCGGGACCGCGCGGATCGCGGCGGCGATCGCAGCCACCACCTCGGGCCGCCGCCCTTCGCTGACGTTCGGAATGCACTCGATGATTGCCATGGGAACCTGTATAATCCCGCCATCTTTCATGGCGGATCCGCTTCGCGATCACGATACGTCGTCCGCGCTCCTGCCGGGGCGTGAATCGCGAATCGAGGAACTGCTCCTCGCCGGCCTCGACCATTATTTCAGCGGACAGCACGAACTCGCAATCAGCGTCTGGACGCGCGTCCTGTTCCTGGATCGCAGCCACCCGCGGGCGCGCGCCTACATTGAACGGGCGCGCGGCGCCATCGCCGAACGCCAGCGCGAGGGGGACGAACTGCTCCAGACCGGGGCCGCCGCGTTTTCCCGCGGCGACACCGAGGATGCGCGCCGGCTGCTCAGCTCCGCGGTCGAGCGCGGGGCGCGGCCAGAGGAGGCGCTCGCCATGTTGGAGCGCCTCGAGCGGTTGGCCCCCGCCGACATCGAACTCGAACCCACGGTCCCGCAGGTTCGCATCCGCCGCTACGCGCAGCGGCCCCGATCCGCCCAGCGCGGCGGCATCCGCGCCGCGACGCTGCTGCTGGTGCTGGCCATCGGGCTGGCCGCCGGAGTGCTCGCGATGATCGCGCGGTCCACCGGGGTGTGGCCGTGGCGCCTCCCGCCTCCCGCCACGACCGGCCTGGTGAGGCCACCGGAACCGCTGCCCATTCCGTCGGCATCCGACGTCTCGCTGGCACGCGCGCACCGCTGGGCCGGCAGCGGGCGGCTGCGCGACGCGCTCGCGGCGCTCGAGGCGATCGGCCCCGGTGACCAGCGTCGTCCGCAGGCTGACGTGCTGCGCGGGCGGCTCCAGCAGCAGCTGCTCGACTCGGCCCACGCGACCCAGGCACCGTCCCCGCCGAAATGAAATGCCCCAAGTGCCAGTACTTCAGCTTCGATAGCGGCGCGCGTTGCCGCAATTGCGGCTACGACTTTTCGCTCGCCGTCGATCTGCCGCCGGCCGACCTTCCGATCCAGGACGGCACGGAGGCGATCGGGCCGCTCTCGGATTTCTCGCTGAACGATCTCTTTACCCCCGGGGGCGATCCGGATGCGCCGCTGGTCACCCCCGGCGCCACACCGCGCGCGCCCCTCGCGGTCAGGCGGACCGCCCCGGTCGCGCCCCGTCCCAAGGCCCGCCGCGAGACCGGACGCATCGATCGGGAACCGAGGCTGGCGCTCGATACGGCTGAAATGGCCATCGTGCCCGAACCCACGCCCGCCGCCATCGCGACCTTCAAGGCTCACGAGACCCCCGCCGCGCCAGCCACCCAGCCGATGGCCGACGAGGGCGGGCCGCTCGTCGCGCCGGCCGGCGCGCGGCTGCTGGGTGGCGTGATTGACCTCGCGCTCGTCACCGGCATCGACGTCGTGGTCGTCTACTTCACCCTCAAAATCTGCGAGCTGACGTTCGCCGATGTGCTGACGCTGCCGTGGGCGCCGCTGCTGTCGTTTCTCGTCCTCCTCAACGGCACCTACATCGCCACCTTCGTCGCCGCCGGCGGGCAGACGATCGGGAAGATGGCGGCCGGTACCCGGGTGATTCCCGCCGATCCCGCGGCGGCCGCCTCCGAGCGCGTCTCGCTCGGCCAGGCAGTGGTCCGCGCCGGCGGCTACCTGGTCTCGGCGCTTCCGGCAGGCCTCGGCTTTCTTCCCGCCTTCTTCGGCCAGGAGCGCCGCGCCCTGCACGATCGGCTCGCCGACACGCGGGTCGTCAAAACGTGACCCGCCTCGCGGTCTTCCTCGCGACCGTCGCCTATTGCGGGTATTTCCCGATTGCGCCGGGCACGGTCGGTTCTGCCGCCGGCCTGGTGGTCTACCTGCTGGTGTGGTGGACCGGATCGCCCATCGTCGAGACGGGGCTGATTCTGCTGACCTTCGTCGTCGGGACCTGGGCCGCCACCCACGCGGAGCGCTTTTTCGGCGGCATCGATCCCGGGCTCGTGGTGATCGACGAGGTCGCCGGCATGCTCGTGACGCTGGCGTTCATTCCGGTTGGCTGGTCGGGTGCCCTGGCGGGGTTCTTCCTCTTCCGCCTCTTCGACGTCATCAAGCCCTACCCCGCGAACGCGCTGGAGAAGTGGCACGGCGGGTTCGGCATCATGGCCGACGACGTGATGGCGGGGCTTTACGCGAACCTCGCGCTGCGCCTGGTGATGTGGCTGCTGCCGGCCTGGGTGCACTGAGCGCCATGGCTCCCCGCAGCGCCGAGATCATCGCCGTCGGTTCCGAACTGCTGGGATCCACCCGCGCCGACACCAATTCGCTGTTCCTCTCGGGCCGCCTCGCGCGGCTCGGCATCGACCTCCGGATCAAGAGCGTGGTGGGTGACGAACGCGCCGATCTCGATCTGGTGCTCCGCCAGGCGCTCGATCGCAGCGACCTCGTGATCCTGACCGGCGGGCTGGGGCCGACCGACGACGACCTGACGCGCGAGGCGGTCGCGGAGGTGCTCGGCCTGCCGATGGCGATCGACGAGTCGATCGTCGCGACGATCCGGGCGCGGTTCGAGCGCCGCGAGCTGGCGATGCCGGACGTCAATCGCCGGCAGGCGCAGGTGCCGCGCGGCGCGCTCGTGCTCGACAATCCCAACGGCACGGCGCCCGGCCTGTTCATCGATCACGCGGGTCCGCGGGGCCGCCGCATCGTCATTCTGCTGCCCGGTCCGCCGCGCGAGCTGCGGCCGATGTTCGACGCGGTGTGCGACGGTCCCCTGCGCGATCGCGCCGGCACCGAGCGCTCGTATTCGACCGCACTGTTTCTCACCGGGCGAGGCGAGTCCCATGTCGAGGAGCTGGTGCAGCCCATTTATTCGCGCTGGCGCGAGGCGTCGCCGCCGATCTCGACGACGATCCTCGCGGCGATGGGCCAGATCGAGCTGCACCTGACCGTGCGCGAGACCGACGACGGCCGCGCCGCCGCCGTGCTCGCCCGCGCCCGGGACGAAATCCTGGCCGTCATCGCCACCGACGTCTACAGCACTGACGGCAGGACCATGGAACAGGTCGTCGGCGACCTGCTGCGGTCGCGCCACTACACCATCGCCGCGGCGGAGTCCTGCACCGGCGGGCTGTTGATGTCGAGGCTGACCGATATTCCCGGCAGTTCCGAATACGTGCGCGCCGGCGTGATCGCGTATGCCTACGAAGACAAGACGGCGCTGCTGGGCGTTCCGGCTGAGATGCTGGTCGCCTACGGTGCCGTCAGCGAGCCGGTGGCCATCGCCATGGCCGAGGGGATCCGCGCGCGCACTCATGCGGATGTGGCGGTCGGCATCACCGGCATCGCGGGCCCGGGCGGCGGCACCGAGACCAAGCCGGTGGGGACCGTGGTGATCGCGGTCCTGGTCCCCGATCGGCCGGCCTTCGTGCGCACCCACTCGTTCTTCGGAGGCCGCGCGATGGTGAAGTTCCAGTCCACTCAGGCCGCCCTCGACCGGGTCAGACGGCTGCTCGCTGACGCCGGCAGCTAGCCGGTCACGGTTCACAGTGCCGGTCGAGCCACGAACTAAAACCGTGGACGCCAACATGAACCGAACCGGGAACTGCCCATCGAACGCACTGCAGAGCGGCCCGTGACCCGAACATCGAACTGTCACCGGCACCCGAACTGCGAATGCCAGTCGAACTGCGAACTGTAAACGGTAAACTGTGAACTTCCAATGCTGCCGTGGATCCTCTTCGGCTATGCGCTCGGCTCCGTACCGTTCGCCTTTCTGCTCGCGCGGCGGGCGGGCGTTGACGTGCGCGTCGCCGGCAGTGGCAATGTGGGTGCCGCGAATGTGCTGCGGACATCGGGCACCCCGCTCGGGCTGACCGTCATGGTGCTCGACATCGCCAAGGGCGCCGCGGCGGTGCTCGCGGCGCAGGTGGCGGCGGGCTCGAACCCTTTCATGGCGGCCGCCGGCGCGGCCGCTATCGTCGGTCACATCTATCCGCTCTGGCTGAGGTTTCACGGCGGCAAAGGGGTTGCCGTCGCCACCGGCGTTTTTGGTGTCCTCGCGCCGATCGCAACCATGATCGCCGCGGCGGTGTTCTTCGCCACGGTGTGGCTGACGCGTGTGGTGTCGCTCGGGTCGGTGGCCGCGACGGTCACCCTGCCGACGATGGCCTGGCTGGCGGGCTCGCCGCCACCGGTGCTGGCGGCGGCGACCGGCACCGGGGCGCTCATCCTGTTCCGGCACCGCGGGAACGTGCGGCGGATCGCGGCGGGCACGGAACCCCGAATACGGGAGCCGCGGTGAGCGAGCGCGTCACGATACTGGGCGCCGGCAGCTGGGGGACCGCGCTGGCGCTGCACTGCAGCCGCGTCGGCCACCAGGTCCATTTGTGGGGGCGCGATCGTGCGCTGGTGGACGCGATGGCGCGCGATCGTGAGAATGCCGCGTATCTGGCGGGCATTCCCCTCGAGGACGGCGTGCGGCCCACCGCCTCGATCGAGACCGCGCTCGCGGACGCGTCGTTGGTCATTGCGGCCGTGCCGTCGCACGGGATGCGTCACGTCATCCAGCGGGCGGCGCCCCTGTTACGCCCAGGCGCCGTCCTGGTGAGCGCCACCAAGGGTCTCGAGGCCGATTCACTCGCGCGCATGTCCGTGGTGATGGCGGACGAGACCGGCGGCCGGCATCCGATTGCGGTGCTGTCCGGACCGAGTTTCGCCCTCGAGGTCGCGCGTGGGCTGCCCACCGCGGTGGTGGTCGCCTCCGCGCACGCCGAGGCGACGACACGGGTGCAGGACGCCCTGAAGGGTCCGGCCCTCCGGTTGTATGGCAGCGACGACGTCACGGGCGTCGAGTTCGGTGGCGCGCTGAAGAACGTGATCGCGATCGCCGCGGGCGTAGTCGAGGGTCTCGGGATTGGCCACAACGCGATGGCCGCGCTCATCACCCGCGGTCTCGTCGAGATGTCACGACTGGCGTGCGCCGAAGGCAGCCGGCGCGAGACGCTCGCGGGCCTGAGCGGCTTGGGGGACCTGGTGCTGACCTGCACCGGCGACCTGAGCCGGAATCGACAGGTCGGCATCGAGCTCGGGCGCGGCCGCGCGCTTCCCGACATCCTGTCGCACATGAAGATGGTGGCCGAAGGCGTGCGGACCACGGGCGTCGCGCTGGCGCTGGGGGTGCGCCACGGCGTGGAGCTGCCGCTGGCCGCCCGGATGGCCGCGGTTCTCGACGGCCGGACGACCGCCCGTGAGGCGGTCGAAGTCCTGATGTTGCGCCCGCAGCGCTCGGAAACGGATCACGCCTGACCATGGGTTTCCTCGACAAGATTAAGCAGTCGCTCACCCGCACCAAGGAACAGTTCGTCGAGCGGTTCGACGAGATCGTCCGCCGCGCCGACGAGCCGGCGCAGCGCAGCCGTCCGATGGACGTCGAGACCGTGGACGCGCTCGAGGAAGCGCTGATCTCAGCCGACGTCGGCGTGGCGGCCACGGACCAGATCGTCAAGGCCGTGCGCGAGCGGCGGGGCCGCTTCGACGCGGCTCAGGGCAGGCGCGGCGAATCGCTGCGCGCGCTCGTGAAGGCCGAGATCCTGTCGATCCTCAAGAGCGCCGAGACGCCGATGGTGTCGGGGCATCCCCAGGTGGTGCTCATCGTCGGCGTCAACGGCACCGGTAAGACGACGACAGTGGGGAAGCTGGCGCGCGTCATCACGGACGCGGGCCTCACTCCGCTGATCTGCGCGGCCGACACGTTCCGCGCCGCAGCGGTCGAGCAGCTCGAGGTCTGGGCCACGCGGGCGGGCGTTGACTTCATTCGGGCACAGGGCGGCGCCGATCCGGCGGCCGTGGTGTTCGATGCGATCGCCGCCGGCAAGGCGCGCAAGCGCGACGTCATCCTCGTGGATACCGCCGGCCGCCTGCACACGCGGGTCAACCTGATGGCCGAACTCGAGAAGATTGCCCGCATCGCCGGCCGGGAAGTTGAGGGCGCGCCCCACGAAGTGCTGCTCGTGCTCGACGCCACGGTCGGGCAGAACGGCCTGACCCAGGCGCGCGAGTTCATGGCCGCCGCGGGCGTGACCGGCATCATCCTGACGAAGCTGGACGGCACCGCCAAGGGTGGCATCGCCGTCGCCATTGCGCACGACCTCAAGCTTCCCATTCGCTACGTCGGCGTCGGCGAAGCCATCGACGATCTCGTGCCGTTTTCCCCCGAGGAATACGTCGACGCGCTGTTCGAAGAAAAGTGGTGACGCGGACCTTGGTCCCGGTAACGTCGACAACGCCGCCGCCTCGCGAACTCGAGATGAACGACGTCCATTTCATGCGCAAGGCTCTCGCGCTCGCCGAGCGCGGGCGTGGCCGCACCAGCCCGAACCCGATGGTCGGCGCCCTCGTGGTGGACGCCGACGGGGTGATCGTCGGCCGTGGCGCGCACGAGGTGGCCGGCGGACCGCACGCCGAAATTGTCGCCCTCGAGGCGGCCGGGGCCCGGGCGCGCGGCGCGACGCTCTACTGCACGCTCGAACCCTGTTGCCATAGCGGCCGCACCGGGCCGTGCGCGCCTGCGGTCGTCCAGGCGGGCATCCGTCGCGCGGTGATCGCGGTCCAGGATCCCAATCCGCTGGTGCAAGGCGGAGGACTCGCGTATCTGCGCGAGCACGGCGTCGCCGTCACGGTGGGGGTCGAGCAGGCCGCCGCGGTCCGCCAGAACGCCGTGTTCCTGACGACCATGCGCCTCGACCGGCCGCACGTGATTCTGAAGGCCGCCGTCAGCATCGACGGCCGGCTGGCCGCAGCCCCCGGGGCGCGGACGGCCCTGACGGGCGCGGCGGCGAACCGGCGGGTGCACCGGCAGCGCGCCGAGATCGATGCTCTCGGTATTGGCTCCGGCACGCTCCTCGTCGACGATCCGCGGCTCACCCCGCGCGGAGCCTATCGCGGCCGGCCGTTGACACGGGTGGTGTTCGATCGCCGGCTGCGCACGCCGCCCTCGGCCCGGCTGCTCTCGACGCTCGCCGCCGGTCCGGTCATAATCGTCAGTACCGAGCGCTCGTGCGCCGAAGCCCCGGACCGGGCGCGGGGACTGCGGGGTGCGGGTGCCCGCATCCTCGCCATGCCGGCCGTGGATCTCGGGACGGCTCTCCGCGCGCTCAGGGAGGCCGGCGTCACCTCGTTGCTGCTGGAGGGTGGCGCGGCGCTTCACCGGGCGGCACTCGACGCCGGCGTCGCGGACGAAGTCCACGTCTACATCACACCGAAGGCGCTCGGTCACGGCGGGGTGGAGTGGATGGGGGAGGGGCGCCTGGCCTGGGACGCCTTGTACGATCGCCGCGCGGTGTGGCTTGGGGAAGACGTGCTGGTCGAGGGCCTGGTGCAAACAGATGTTTACCGGAATCATTGAGACGCTCGGCGAAGTCGCGGAGGTCAAGCCGACCCCTGCCGGGTTCCGGCTGCGCCTGACCACGTCGTTGTCGCAACAGCTGGCGCCCGGGGACTCGGTGGCAGTCAACGGCGTCTGTTTGACCGTGGTGTCGGCGGACGCCGACGGCGTGCACATGGACGTGTCGCCGGAGACCATCCGGGTCTCGGCGCTGGGCGCGGTGAAGCGGGGCGCGGTCCTCAATCTCGAGCGATCGATGCGCGCCGACGGCCGCATCGACGGTCATTTCGTCCTCGGGCACGTCGACGCCACCGGCTCGATCGAGGAACTGCGCAGTGACGGCGAGTTCTGGTGGGTGACCGTCAAGTTTCCCCCGTCGCTGGCGCCGCAGATCGTCCGCAAGGGCTCGATCGCCGTCGACGGCATCAGCCTGACGGTCGCCGGCGTCGACGATCGGCGCCTCGACGTGCAGGTGATCCCCTACACCTGGCAGCACACCAATCTCCGCCTCGCGAAGGTCAACGACCTCGTGAACCTCGAATGCGACATGCTCGGCAAGTACGTGCTGCGGGCGATGGAACTGGCCAAAGGCAAATGACAACGCGCAAGTCCGCCAGTCCGTTCGCCGCCATCGAGGACGCCATCGAGGCGATCCGGGACGGCCGCATGATCATCGTGGTCGACGATGAGGACCGCGAGAACGAGGGCGACCTGACGGTCGCGGCGGAGAAGATCACCCCGGAGATCATCAACTTCATGGCCAAGCACGGCCGCGGGCAGATCTGCCTGTCGATGACCGGCGCGCGCCTGGACGAACTCGAGCTGCCGCTGGCGGTGAACGACAACACCACCCAGTTCGGCACCGCCTTTTGCGTGCCGATCGATGCCAAGTACCACGTCACGACGGGGATTTCCGCCGCGGATCGCGCGGCGACGATCCTCACCGCCGTCGATCCCGCCACCAGGGCGACGGACCTGGCCAGGCCCGGGCACGTCTCCCCGCTGCGGGCGCGCACCGGCGGCGTGCTGGTGCGCGCCGGCCAGACCGAGGCGGCCGTCGACCTGGCGCGCATCGCGGGCCTCTCGCCGTCGGGCGTGATCTGCGAAATCATGAACGAGGACGGCACCATGGCGCGGGTGCCGGAGCTGACCCGGTTCGCCAAGCGGCACACGCTCCCGATGATCACCATCGCGGAGTTGATCAAGTACCGGATGCGGACCGAGGCGCTGGTCCGCCGCGTCGCGAGCGCGGCGCTGCCGACCGATCACGGCGACTTTCGCGTCACGGCGTTCGAGAGCGGTCTCGACAAGGAGACTCATGTCGCGCTGGTGAAGGGGGAGATCGGCGACGGGGAGGACGTGCTCGTGCGCGTGCACTCGCGCTGCCTGACCGGCGATGTCTTCCACTCCGCCCGCTGCGATTGCGGTGCGCAGCTGGACGCCGCGATGACGCGCATCGAAGCGGAGGGCCGCGGCGTCCTCCTCTACTTGAACCAGGAGGGGCGCGGCATCGGCATCGCCAACAAGATCCGCGCCTACGAGCTGCAGGAGCAGGGGCTCGACACGGTCGAAGCCAACGAGCGACTGGGCTTCAAGCCGGATCAGCGGGATTACGGCATCGGGGTCCAGATCCTGAAGGAACTGGGCGTCCGGACCATGCGGCTGCTCTCGAACAATCCCCGGAAGCTGGTCGGCCTCGAAGGCTACGGCCTGTCCGTGGCCGAGTGGCTGCCGCTCGAGATCGCCCCGGGCGAGCACTCGGTGAAGTACCTGCGCACCAAGCGCGACAAGCTCGGGCACAAGCTCCGCGGCTTGTAGCCCAGAGGTTC
>JBKJRJ010000544.1:0-6487 GCA_046594705.1 Vicinamibacterales bacterium | reverse complement strand
TCCAGCGTCTCGTCCGACATCATGCCGCCGTTGAGGATCGCCTCGAGGATGGCGTCGTGCAGCGACTGGCGCGAGTGCCCGGGTTCCTCGTCCTCGTACTGCACGCCGTAGGGGTTGTCGAAGCCGCTCCCCAGCAGCATGTCGGACAGCTTCGACAGGAGCTCCTCCAGGTCGAGCTCGTCGAGGTCGTCTCCGGTGAACTTGGTGTAGCGATATTTCATCTTCGTGGGGGCGGACCTTCGGGTCCGCCCTTCAGTTGTAGTACTTCTTCTTGCCGCCGGTGAGTGGCAGCTCTCTCTCGGCCATCGGGTCCATCGTCCGTACCGGCCGCTTGGCCTGCTCGGCGGCGTGAAACGACCCTTCGGTCGAGCGGCTGATCTTGCGCTGGGCGTACATGCCTTCCAGGACGAAGTCGATCGCGGAGGCCAGCTGCGGGTCGTCCGGCCGTTGCTCCGGGCAGGCGGCGCGTGCCGCGTCCTGCAGCCCCTGGACGTCCACCGTGCGCACGACGAGTTCGGCCGCCGGCAGGGCGTCGTCCACCTGGAGATTGCCGCCGAGATCGAACCATTCAGTGACCTGGCGGAGATCGATGTTGGGGAACCATCCGTCGAACACCACTGCGACCGCGGCGCGGATCATCTCCCGCGCGACGTTGTCGGCCCCTTTCAGTTCCCCTTCGTACTCCAGTTCGAACTTTCCCGTGATGGCCGGGATGGCGGCGTAGATATCGGTGATCCTGGGGACCGCGATGGTCTCGCCCGTGGCGAGCGCCCGGCGTTCGGCGTTGGACACGACGTTCTCGAGCAGCGAGATCGGCAGCCGCTGGCTGACCCCGGACCGCTTGTCCACCTTCTGATCCTGGCGCGCCTGGAACGCGACCTCCTCCACCACCTCGCGCACGTAGTCGGGAATCGCGAGCTCGACCTGGCCGGCGTCGCGCGACGTCCAGGCCTCCTGCCTGGTGATCTGCATCGCCTGCTGCCGGCTCGCCGGATAGTGGGTGCGGATTTCCGAGCCGATGCGATCCTTGAGCGGCGTGATGATCTTGCCGCGCGCCGTGTAGTCTTCCGGGTTGGCGCTGAAGACCATGAGCAGGTCGAGCGGCAGCCGGACCGGGTAGCCCTTAATCTGGACGTCGCCTTCCTGCAGGATGTTGAACAGCCCCACCTGGATCTTGCCGGCGAGGTCAGGCAGCTCGTTGATGGCGAAGATTCCGCGGTTGGCGCGCGGCACCAGCCCGTAATGCATCGTCAGCTCGTCGGACAGTTCGAGGCTCGCGCGTGCCGCCTTGATCGGATCGAGGTCGCCGATCATATCGGCGATCGTCACGTCGGGCGTCGCGAGCTTTTCCACGTAGCGCTGGTCGGCGGCAAGCCAGCCGACCGGCAGATCGTCGCCCGCAGCGCGCCCGCGCGCACGGCACGCGGCACATAACGGCGCGATCGGGTCGTCGTGAATCTCGCAGCCCGGCACCACCGGCAGGGCGTCGTCGAGCAGCGTGGTCAGCGCGCGGAGCAAACGCGTCTTCGCCTGGCCGCGCAGACCGAGCAGGATGAAATTGTGCCGTGAGAGCACCGCGTTGACGACCTGCGGGACGACCGAGTCGTCGTAGCCGATGATGCCGGGGAACAGCGTCCCGCCGGCGCGCAGCTTGCGGATCAGGTTGTCGCGGATTTCGGATTTGACGGAGCGCCGCGGGACGCGGCCGGCCGCGACGTCCTTTCGCAGTGCGCCAAGCGTGGTCGCCTTGGGGTGCATGCGATCGATAATAACAGAGGTAACATCCCCGCCGTGCCAGCCGGACGACCTCGTGTGTTCGCCCATCGCGGTGGGGCCGCGCTGCGGCCCGAGAACACGCTGCTTGCCTTCGATCACGGCCTGTCCCTGGGCGCGGACGGGCTCGAGTTCGACGTGCGCCTGTCGCGCGACGGCGTGGTCGTCGTGCATCACGACGCCACGCTCGAGCGGACGACGAACGGCCGCGGTCCGCTAGCCGCCCTGACCGCGGCGGAACTGGGGCGCCTCGACGCCGGATGGCAGGTTCCCGAGTTCCGCGGGCAGGCGGGCGGCGTGCCGACGCTCGAGCAGGTGCTGGCCCGTTATTCCGCGGCGCCGCTCATCATCGAGCTCAAGGTCAACGAGCCCGTGCTCGCGCACAAGACCATCGACGCGCTGCGTGCCGCTGATGCGGTCAGCCGCGTGGCACTCGGCTCATTCGGCACCCGAGTGCTGCGCGCGGCACGGGCCTACGAACCTGCCATCCACACCGGCTCATCACGAGAGGAAACCCGGCTCGCCCTGTATCGTTCGTGGGTCCGGTGGCCGGTGCGACGTCCGGCCTACCGGGAATTCCAGGTGCCGGAGCGGGCGGGCTCGACGCGCGTGGTGTCGCCGCGGTTCATCCGCGACGCGCACGAGGCCGGGGTCGCCGTGCACGTCTGGACCGTCGATGAGCCTGATGACATGCGCCGCCTGATCGGCTGGGGTGTCGACGGGCTGATCAGTGATCGTCCCGATATTGCTGTTGAGGTAGTCAGGGCACAAACCTTGTAAGAGTCCCGCTGCGGCCGTGTCGGCCGACAGTCGGGCCGCGTCGGCTCTGACGATTGATGAGGAGTGCACATGGACCTACGCGCGAAATACGACCACGCGATTCAGACGGCGAAAAAGCTCGGCTTCCAAGGAGCCGCCACGCAGGAAGGCGACAAGCTCCACTTCAAGGGCACCGTCGGCTCGAAGGATGAGGAAAACCAGATCTGGAACGCCATCAAGACGGTGCCCGACTGGAAAAACGACCTCAACGTCGCGATCACCGTCAATCCCGCGCAGGCGGCGGCCACCGCCGGGACCGGGAAGACCTACACCGTCAAGGCCGGCGACACCCTCAGCAAGATCGCCAAGGAGCACCTCGGCGACGCCAACGCCTACATGAAGATCTACAACGCCAACACCGACCAGCTGTCGGACCCCGACAAGATCAAGCCGGGACAGGTTTTGAAGCTGCCGGTGTAACAGCCGTGTGGCGAACGTCGATCGAGATTGGCCGATTCATCGACATGACGGTGAGTCGGCCAATCACCAGCACGGTTGAGCTGTGCGACATCAGGAGGTCGGGTGGCTATCATGGCCTGTGGCCATGCTGAGCAATTTGTCTGCGGTCGGCCGGCTCGTTGTCGTTGCGCTGGCTGTCGTCCACCCAACCGTCGTCGCCGCCCAGCAGTCACCTGTCTACGTGGGAGGCTCAGTGAACCTGGTGACGCAGACGCTTTCGGATTCCGTGCCCATGGGGGGCACGAGGTGGGGTGGCAGCGGGGTCTTCGGTGTTCGGGTGGCGCCGCGGGTGGCCGTCGAATTCGAGCCCTCGTTCGGCGGGCCGTATTCCTGGGAGTACACCTATAAGCCGGGTCCGTCCCGTACCGCCCATGTGGTGGCATCGCGGCGTGACTCGTTCTACTCCTTCCAGGTGCGGACCCGATTGGGAGTTCTCGAGCCGGTAGCCGGTCTGAGTTACATCCACGCCAAGATCGGCCGGCACGCCACCAGCGGGGGCGCGACCTACTTCGACGACAGCCGGTCGGATAACGGAATCGCGGCCGTCGTAGGACTCGATGCCGCCGTCAAGATCACACCCCACTTCGACTTCGTTCCATCGTTCCGGCTGCTCGCGCGGGCGATCGACAGCTCGTCGGGAGATCCGCTCTACACGCAGACACGGACCGGAGCGCTTACCTTCCGATACGGCGCGGGCGTGCGAGTGACGTTCTAGTCCCCGGGAAGCGTGGTTCGTCACATGACTTCCGAGCGGCTCGTGGCGTTGCTCCTCGCTGACATACGGCCGGCATGCTCGCTCGTCGCGCCTTGCGATCCGGGCGGCGCGCCCGGGACTCATGCCACGATCCACGCTTCCAGGGGACTAGCGTTTCGACAGTAGCGCGGCGGTGGTGAACCTGGGTTCGATGTCCACCGGCACACCCACCAGCCGGTCGAGTACTTTCTTGACGTCCGGACGCACGACGCCGAGGCGATCGATCAGATCCTTCGCCTTGACGTAGTTCCCGTCGGCCTGCAGCGTCATGATCTCTTTCGTGAGCGCCGTCACGGCGTCGCCGATCCTGGCGGCGTCCACCGTGAAAGTGCCGTCCGGCCGCACCTTGAAGGCGCCGGCGTCGATCAGGTAATTCAGCTGCACCGCGATGCCCTTGCCGTGCGCCTCGTTGATGCCGAAGCGGATGGATCGGAACGCCGAGGCGAGAAACGTCGTGTACATCGTTTTCGCGATCGCCGGGTTCAGCTGCTTGTGGTCCGCGAGATAGCGCAGCGCCCAGAGGCCTGACACGTCAGCCTTGGCCTCTTCGATCGCGCTGTAGGTCTCCTTCAACTCCTGCCGCACGGTCGTCTGCCGGCCGCCGACGGTGATGTTGTGCGGGCCGAGCCCGTGCATCAGCTCGTGCATCAGGATGTGGGTGAAGAACGCCTCGAACGAAATCTTCGCCTGGTCCGCCGGCGACAGCGCGACCTTCGAGATCGGCAGCAGCACGAGCGCGAACTTCGCCTCCTGCACGTTCTTGAGCATGACGCGCTTGGTGCCTTTTTCCTTCACCACGCGCTCGTCGTTTGGCAGATTGTAGGCCGCCGTCTGCACGCCCCGGTTGCCGTCGCCGGCCGCGAACACCTCGTTGACGACGCGAATGGGAGCGAATGCCCCGAGCTTCGGATTGCGGTGCCTGGCGTCGATCGGCAGGTTGTTCTCGAGTTCCTGCAGGTGGGCGCTGAACGCCTGGAGCTTCTTCGATTCGGCCTCGTCCCGCACGGTGATGAATGCCTCGAAGGCGGCCTTGGCGTTGAACCACTCGTCTTCGTAGACCTCGTACGGTCCGATCGTCGGTTCCACCGCGGCGTCGAGTTCCATCCAGGCGACGTCGCTCGCGTAGTAGTCGTTCGAGATGAACGCGTCGGCCCTGGCGATGAGGAATTTCTTCAGTGTCGGCTCGCTCGTGAGCGCCGCTGCTTCGCGCAGCAGCGCCGCGGCGCGTGCCAGCTCCCCCTGGTACTCGATGCTGTAGGGCACCGCGACGAAGCCCTTGCCGTCCTCGGCGCGGCGAATGGTCGTGAAGAACCCCGAGGCGGCCTCTTTCGCCTTGCCGGTGAGGCCGTCGAGCCACGCCTGGATGTCGGCCTTGGCGGCCCCGGCCGGATAGAAATTGGCCGCCTCCGGTTTTGCCGGGGCGCCCGGCACGAAGGAGCGGTTGTGATCGAGACGGTCCCACGGGCCCTTGTTGATCAGGAAGTAGCGGAGTCGCGCCGCCGCCGAACGCGACGCCCGCGGCCCGACCGGGCGGGACGCCAGGGAGGCCAGGTCCTGGAGCATCGCGTCGTTGCCCGCCCAGACCTGCCGCAGGAACAGCGCGTCCATGATGCGGGCCGCTTCGATCAACCGGGCGAGGGCGTCCCGCTCGTTCGCGGGCAGCGCCGAGAGGTCGGCGCCGATATCGGCCGGCGCGTAGCGGGCCGTCATTTTTTGGAGTTCGGCAAGGGTAGGCATAGGTGTAACGTCCTGGTCGCTCCCGACGATCGCGGCGGCGAGACCGACAGTGAAGGCAAGGGTGAGGGCGAGCCGTGTCAGCATGTTCATTGGCCGTTTTGCTCTACAATAGGAAGATTGTAATCCGACCAGATTCCGCGTGGATGGCGCAATCCCAAGAGAACTCATGAGAAACCCCGCCCCGAAGGACAATGCCGAGCTTGAAGCTCTAGAACAGCGCGAGTGGCGGGAAGCCCTCGACTACGTCGTCCAGCAGGGCGACCGGGGCCGCGTGGAACGGCTCCTGGCGACCATCCGCCATCACGCGCGGGTGAGCGGCGTGGCGCTGCCGTTCTCAGCGGTGACCGCCTACGTCAACAGCATCAACGCCGACGAAGAAACCCCGCTCCCGGGCAGCCAGGAGATCGAGCGCCGGATCAAGAGCCTGATCCGCTGGAACGCGATGGCCATGGTGGTCCGCGCCAACCGGGTATCGGACGGCATCGGCGGGCATATCTCGACTTACGCGTCGGCCGCCACCCTCTACGAGGTGGGCTTCAATCATTTCTTCCGCGGCAAGGGCCGCGACGGCGACGGCGACCTGATTTATTTCCAGGGGCACGCCTCGCCGGGCATCTACGCGCGGGCGTTCCTCGAGGGCCGGCTCAGCACCGAGAAGCTCGATAACTTCCGGCACGAGCTGCGTCCGGGAGGCGGCCTGTCGTCCTACCCGCATCCCTGGCTGATGCCCGACTTCTGGGAGTTCCCGACCGTCTCGATGGGCCTCGGCCCGATCATGTCGATCTACCAGGCCCGCTTCAATCGCTACCTGGAGGACCGCGGCCTCAAGAAGCCGTCCACCGCCAAGGTGTGGGCGTTCCTGGGCGACGGCGAGACCGACGAACCCGAGTCGCTCGGCGCGATCAGCCTGGCGTCGCGCGAGAAGCTCGACAACCTGGTGTGGGT
>JBKJRJ010000093.1:0-5328 GCA_046594705.1 Vicinamibacterales bacterium | reverse complement strand
GCGGGCGTCGCCGCGGCGCGCGCCTGCTCGTAGAGCTCGAGCGCCTTGCTCCCCTTGGGCTTCCTGATCTGCGCGAGGCGCGGGTCCGACGCGTAGTTCTCCTGCGCCAGCCGCCACGCCGTTTTCTTGACGTGCGCGTTGGGGCTCTTCTCCATGACCTGAATCAGCTGGGCGAGGTCCCCGCGCTTCAGCACCGGGACCGCGAGCTTCGCCGCCTGCTTGTGCTGCACCCGCCAGATGCGGCCGAAGAAGTGGTCGCGATCCGGGCGGACGGCGGCGTTCGCCGGACCGTGCAGCGGCCCGCGCGTGTCGTTGTGAATAACGGCCTGGTTGTAGAAATCGACGATATAGAGCGCGCCATCGGGCCCGACGCGCGTCTCGATCGGCCGGAACCACAGGTCGTTGCTCCTGATGAACTCGGTCTGTTCCCGCCCGGCTTCTTTCTGGGAGGTGTAGCTCACCCCCTCGGGCTTCACGAACTGCTGGTGCACGATGTTCAACGTCGGCTCGGTGGTGAAGTAGGCATAGCGCCACTTTTCGGGCCATGCTCCACCCTCGTAGATCGCGCATCCCGCCGCCGCGGTGAACTGACCGACCAGGTCGATCTGGACGTAGGCCTGTTCGGGCCACGTCATCGTCGGGTAGGTCTTCTGTCCGGTGATCATGCCCTTCCACGATGTGGTGCCGGGGACCCGTCCCTTTGCGAGAACGCTTTCCGGCAGCACCGTGTGGAAGAGCACCGTGCCGCTCGTCGGCTGGGTCCAGAACACCTGACCGTCCCACGTGATGTCGAGCCCCCACGTATTGCCGCCGCGGCTGCTGTACTGCTCGAAGGCGCTACCGTCCGGCTTGAAGCGCACGACGCCGCTCCCGTCGCGGCCGAAGGTTTTCGTGCCGTCCGGAGAGGTCACGGTCCCGGTGCTGTATCCGTGGGTGGCGTAGATCCACCCGTCGAGCCCCCAGCGAAGATTGTTGATGACGGCGTGGGTGTCGAATGTGCCGAGGCCGGTATACAGCTTCGTACGCTTGTCCACGACCTCGTCGCCGTTGGTGTCCTCGAGGTACCAGATGTCCGGCGAGGTCGCAGCGATGACGCCCGAGCGGTGGAACACGAACCCGGTGACGAGCTCCAGCTTGTCTGCGAACACGTGTTTGCGATCCATCACGCCGTCGCCATTGCTGTCCGTGAGGATCGAAATCGTGTCCTCCGGATCGCGGTCCTGCCGCCGGCGAAGCGACCCGCTCTCCTTCCACGGTTCCGTGTTCGGCAGCTTGCGGCCGTTGGGATACTCGGGTGTTTCCGAGACCCACAGTCGGCCGCGATCGTCCCAGTCGATGTTCATCGCCTTGGCAATGAGCGGTTCGGCGGCGACCAGCGTCAGGTCGAACTCCGGGTGCACCTCGATCGTCGCGGCGGCCTTGGCGGGGGCCGTGGGTCCCCCTTCGACGTAGCGCAGGGCGTCACCGAGCTCGTCCTTCTTCAGGAGCTCGTCAACATTCGCGCGTTTTCCGGCCCACGCGATCCCGCGCAGCAGGATCGAGCGGTAGTTCGGGCGGTTGAAATTCTTGTAGAGATGCCCGGGGATCGACACGAACGCCCGGTACGGCGTGCGGCCGCCGTCAGCGGTGCGCTCGTAGGTCCACATCTGCGGCTGCATGTCGAAGATGCTCACGACCTTGCCGCCGCCGGTGAGCTCGTCGGCACGCCTCTGAGCGTTCGCATTGCGCGCACCCGACGACTTCGGCGTGTAGGCGGTGGCGAGGACGCGGACCTCCGGCAGGATGTCCATGTCGTAGTAGATCTCGTCGTCCATCGACCAGTTCGAGGCATCCTTCGTGATCGGACTGTCGCGGTCGGTGAGGTAGAGGTGCATCGGTCCTTCGAGCCACTTGGTCGTGCCGTTGCGCCATGAGCCACCGACGATCCCCTTGAACCAGTCGGGATCCTTCGAGACCGCACCGGCGTGAATGACGACCAGCCCGCCGCCCCGCGCAAGAAAGTCGTTCAGGTTCCTGCGGTCCGCGGGATCCTCGATGTTTCCCGCTTCCTGCTTGTGGAGGATGAGGACATCGGTCTCGTCGAGCTGAGCCTTGGTGGGGAACGCTTCGGAACCGGTCGCCCTCGCGCCGCGTCCGTTCAGCAGCGGCACCCACTCCTTGAGGAACCGCGGATAGTCATGCGCGCCAGGGCCGTGCGACTTCGGCCCAGAACGGATGAATATCCGAAGCGGATCCGCGGCGGCAGTGGTGAAACTGGTGAGCGCCGTGATCAGGAGGCAGACGAGGAGCAGGACAGATCTCATGGCGCCTCGGACTATAGCGGGGGGGTGGAGGAGGGTCAACCCGGGCGCGCGCCGCTGTCCACGGGTGCTTGTTGAGTATAGTGAGCGGCAGCCTGATGCCGTCCGTATTTCTTCTCGCCACGCTCGACACCAAGGGCCGCGAGGCCGACTTCGTTCGCGGTCTCCTGACCTCGTGGGGCGTCGCCGTGACCCTCGTCGATGTCGGGGCCCTCGGGACCCCCGCGGCCACGGCCGATGTGTCGCGAGAGCGGATCTTCGAGCTGGCGGCGACCACGCTCGATGCGGTGCAGAAGAGAGCCGACCGTGGCGAGGCCGTGACGAAGGCCGCCGCAGGCGCGGCAAGGCTCACACGCGAAGCCTACGCGCGCGGCGAGGTGTCGGGCGTCCTTGGCCTGGGCGGATCGGCTGGAACGACCATCGCGACGGCGGCGATGAGGGCGCTGCCGCTCGGCGTGCCGAAAGTGATGATCAGCACGCTCGCTTCCGGCATGGTGCGGCAGTTTGTCGGCGACAAGGACATCTTCATGCTCAACTCGGTGGTGGACATCCTCGGCATCAACCGCGTGAGCCGGGAGGTGCTCTCGCAGGCAGCTCGGGCGATGGCGGGCCTCGTGACATACCCGCGACCGGACGCCCAACCGAACGACAAACCGTTGGTGGCCGCGACGATGTTCGGCGTGACGACTGCGTGCGTCGAGCGCGCGCGAGAGACGCTGGAGCGCGCGGGCTGTGAGGTCCTGGTGTTCCACGCCACCGGCAATGGCGGAGAGGCGATGGAGTCGGTCATTCGGGAAGGACTCATCGCCGGCGTGCTTGACCTCACGACCACTGAGCTCGCGGACGAGCACATCGGGGGCTTCCTCAGCGCAGGGCCCGACCGTCTGACCGCGGCCGGACAGGCGGGGATCCCCCAGGTGGTTTCCACAGGAGCTCTCGACATGGCGAACTTCTACGCGACGGAGTCGGTCCCCGCCAGATTCAAAGACCGTCTGTTTTACCAACACAACGCCAACGTCACGCTGATGCGGACCACGGCGGAAGAGAGCGCGCGTATCGGCGTCAGCATTGCGCAAAAGCTGTCAGCGGCGACGGGGCCCGTTGCCATCCTGCTCCCCGGGCGCGGGGTGTCCGCCATCGATCAAGCGGGACAGCCGTTCGATGACCCGCTGGCGCGCAAGGCGCTCCACGACGCGATCCGCGACGGTGCGCACGGGATTGAAGTGATCGACCTGGATTGTCATATCAACGATCCAGAGTTCGCCGACGCCGCGGCCGCAAAGCTGCTGGAACTGATGAAGGGAGTGCGATAGTGCCTGGGACCAGGGATCGGCAGAGAAGCGCAGACAATTCCCGGCGGGGCATTCTGAAACGATTCCGCGAGCAGATCGCGCGCGGCGAGCCGATCATCGGCGGCGGCGCCGGCACCGGGCTCTCCGCCGTCAGCGAGGAGGCGGGCGGCGTCGACCTGCTGATCGTCTACAACTCCGGGCGCTACCGGATGGCCGGTCGCGGAAGCTCCGCGGGTCTCCTCGCGTACGGGAACGCCAACCAGATCGTCAAGGAGATGGCCTACGAGGTGCTCCCGGTCGTGAAGAAGACCCCGGTCCTCGCCGGGGTCAACGGCACCGATCCGTTCATCATCCCCAGGCTCTTCCTGGAAGAGCTGCGGACGCTGGGCTTCGCCGGCATTCAGAACTTCCCGACCGTCGGCCTCTTCGATGGCGACATGCGCCAGGCCTTCGAGGAAACCGGCATGAGCTATCAGCTCGAAGTCGACATCATCCGGCTCGCCCGCGAGATGGACCTGTTGACGACCCCCTACGTCTTCAATCCATCGGAGGCCGAGCGCATGGCCGGCGCGGGAGCAGACCTCATCGTCGCCCACATGGGCGTCACCACCGGAGGATCGATCGGGGCGAAGAGCGCGAAGACGCTCGACGATTGCGTCACGCGGATCCAGCGGATCGCGGACGCCGCGCGCGCCGTGAATCCGGAGGTCCTCATCATCTGCCACGGCGGCCCGATCTCTGAACCGCCCGACGCCGAATACATCATCACGCAGTGCCGCGGCGTTGATGGCTTCTATGGTGCGAGCTCCGTGGAACGCCTGCCGGCGGAACGCGCCATCGCGGAGCAGATCCGGATGTTCAAGCGCATTCGAATGCCCGCCCCCGCACGCAGAACATCGGGTGCTTCGGCGGGCAAGGCGAAGAAAGCTGGAAAGGCACGCCGATGAGCTCACAGACCGGCGCGGACGAGATCCGCGCGCTGCGGTTTGTCACGTCGGCGAAGGCGCGCGTGGAATTCGCGCCGTGGGGCAAGCACTGGTGGCTGTCAGACCCGGATCTGACGGCGACGAAACAGCTGACGCTCGTGCGCGTCAGGATGCGACCCGGCGCCGGTCACCAGTTCCACTACCATCCGGCGCGGGAGGAGATCATCTACGTGCTGGCCGGCGTGGCCGAGCAGTGGGTGGGTCAGGAGAAACGCCGGCTCAAAGCGGGGGAAATCGCCTTCATCCCGAAAGGCGTGGTGCACGCGATCCACAATCCGTCGAAGAGGCCGATGAGCTTTCTGGCGATTCTCTCGCCGGCCCTGGCGAAAGGTCCCTTCCTGGTGGACTGCTATAACGACGAACCGTGGCGCAGCCTGCGCGAGCCGTTCGCCTACCGGGAAGTGGATCCGCGCACCGGAGACACGAAGACCCGCCCACGTCGCAGGCGCGGCTAGTCCCCTGGAACCGTGATGACTCACACAATCCCCGGGACGGTCAGAGCCAGCCCGCCCTCGCGCTACGCGTTCGGCGGGGCAGCCGTCGCCTGACATGTTTCCTATCGTCCACGCGCGCCAACAGAAAGAAGTAAACGTATGAGACTGTTGATGAGGTCACGCACCCTCTGTCTGCTCGTGCTCGTATCCGGTGTTTCGGCCCTGGCTGCCGGGCAGGTGCCGCGCGATCGACCGCTACACCCTGGCGAACAATGGGTGCAGCTCTTCAACGGCAAGGACCTGACCAACTGGGTGT
>JBKJRJ010000506.1:0-7362 GCA_046594705.1 Vicinamibacterales bacterium | reverse complement strand
CGCGACCATGCCGGGCGTGCTGTCGAAGTTGTTGCCGAAGTTGAGCTGGAGCACGTGCCCGCGCGTCAGCTTCTCGATGCCGATGTTCCACGCCGCCCGATCGGGCCGGTAGCCCGCAATCCGCGGCGAGACTTCCGCCACGAGCGAGACGGTCTCGCGGATCCGCGCGCGCAGGCCCAAGCCGATGAAGGCGGTGTCGCTCGAATCCTCGCCCGGGACCTGGTCGGCGGGGTCTTGCGCTGCCTCACCGGGACCGTGCCCTGGATGCCCGAGACGCAATGTCGCGGTATGCGCATTGTGGACGTAAGTGGGCGCCGCATACAAGGCCAGCCAGTTGCCGTGCATCCGCGAAATCGTCGCGGAGACGCCGGGCTGGGGATCGCGGTGGAGGTTGTTCTGCCCCTCGATCGAGGCGGTGACCGACAGCCCGACCGGCGAGGCGGCCCCCTGGCGGCGCGCGTCCCACCTGGCAAAGGTGTGGATCGTCTTTCCGAGAATCGATCGGTGGAGGCCCGCCTGCAGGCTGGACGTCAGCGCGAACCGATACTCGAGACCGATGATCGCGCCGTTGTCGAGGCTGAACGCGTCCTCGGCCAGCTGGCCGAGCGAGCCTCGGCGGAGATCGCGGGCGAAGCGATGGGTAATCTTGAAGTAGCTCTTGTGCCGCTTCAGCGGCATCGTCGTCGGCACATTCACGACCGACTGATCGAGTTCCACGGCCTGCACCGCAGCGGGTGGCGGAGAGGTCGCGACCCCGGCCGGATCCTGCGCCCGCGCCGCGGAACAGAAGATGGAGCTGGCACCGATCACGAGCAGTGCGGACAGGAAACGGACGGGCATCGACTCGCTTATCGCAAGGGACGTGCCCGTCAAAGTGTTGCAACTGATTGGGTTGAGACCGCTTTTACGTTCGCCGATTTACCGTTTCGGTAACCCCTTACGTGTCGTGTAAGGTACAGCCTCATGGCGTGGCGCCGGCCGTCGACTTCGTTGAGCCTCCCGGAAGTGCACGGGTCGGTCCCCGTACCCACCGGGAGCTTCTGGCGGAAGCTGTTTGCGTTTGCCGGCCCGGGCTACCTGGTCGCCGTCGGCTACATGGACCCGGGAAACTGGGCGACCGACCTGGCGGGTGGCGCGAAATACGGCTACACCCTGCTCAGCGTCATCCTGCTGTCGAACCTGATGGCGATCCTGCTCCAGGCGCTTTCGGCGCGGCTGGGCATTGCCAGCGGGCGGGATCTGGCGCAGGCCTGCCGCGACAGCTACTCGCGCGGGACCACGATCGTGTTGTGGATCCTCTGCGAGATCGCGATTGCCGCCTGTGACCTGGCGGAAGTGATTGGCTCCGCCATCGCGCTCAATCTGTTGTTCGGCCTGCCGATGACATGGGGCGTCTGCCTGACGTCGGCGGACGTCCTCCTCGTCCTCTGGCTGCAGCAGCGGCAGTTCCGCTACGTCGAGGCGCTGGTGGTGCTGTTGATCCTCGGGATCGCCGGATCGTTCGCGGTCGAGCTGTGGTTCTCGAAGCCCGATATCGCGCAGGTGGTGAGAGGCCTCTGGCCGAGCACCGAAATCGTGCGCAACCCCGACATGCTCTATATCGCGGTCGGGATTCTCGGCGCCACGGTGATGCCGCACAATCTCTACCTGCACTCGTCCATCGTCCAGACGCGCAAGTACAAGGACGACATCGCCAGCCGCCGGGAAGCGGTCGGGTTCTCGGTGCTCGATTCGACCGTGGCGCTGATGTTCGCGCTGTTTCTCAATGGCGCCATCCTGGTGATGGCGGCGGCGACGTTTCACGGCACGCCGTACCAGGATGTCGCGGACATCGGCGACGCCTACAAGCTGCTGGAGCCCCTGCTCAAAACGGGGCTTGCGAGCACCCTGTTCGCGGTGGCGCTGCTGTTCGCCGGCCAGAACGCGACGCTGACCGGCACGCTCGCGGGCCAGATCGTGATGGAAGGGTTCCTCAACATCCGGCTGCGCCCCTGGCTGCGGCGCCTCGTCACGCGGCTTGTCGCGATCGTCCCCGCCCTGATCACCGTGATCCTCTACGGCGACCGGGGGACCGGCCAGCTGATCGTGTTGAGCCAGGTGATCCTGAGCCTGCAGCTGCCCTTTGCGGTGTTCCCGCTGGTGATGTTCACGGGGGACAGGAGCAAGATGGGGGAGCTCGTGGCGCCGTTGTGGATGCGGCTGCTGGCGTGGCCGGTAGCGATCATCATCGCGCTGCTGAATGTCTGGCTGCTGTGGCAGACCTTTAGTTAGGTGTTGGGTTTTAGGCGATGTATCACAATATCCTGATCGCAATCGAGAACTCGGACGCGGACCGCACGGTCCTCGAGCACGTGCAGCAGCTCGCGCGGCTGTGTGGCGCGTCGCTGCTGCTCGTTCACGTGGCCGACGGCTGGGTGGCACGCCATTACGACGAGCTCGAGCTGCGGGAATCGGAAGAGATGAAGGGTGATCGCGCCTACCTGGCGCAGGTCCAGGAGCGGCTCGTCACGAGCGGGTTTCCGACCCGCACGCACCTGGCGATGGGCGACCCGGCGACGGAACTGGTGCGGGTCGCCGAGGCGGAGCACGTCGATCTGATCGCCATGTCGACCCACGGGCATCGGCTGCTGAACGACATCATCCGCGGCAGCACGGCCGATCGCGTCCGCCACAGCGTCTCGATTCCGGTGCTGATGATCAAAGCGCGCTGAGCGCGACTGATCGGCGGAGCTCGGCTGCGGCAGCACACGGCGAACCCCCGATCACCCGGCCGTGGTGGTGCCGGCCCAGGCAACCAGATAGAATCGCGAGAGTGACCAGCCATGATCAGGAGCGTGACGTGAGCGAGCCCGAGGAAGATTTCGCAGCCATGTTCGAGGCGTCGATCCAGCCCAGGCGCTTCAAGAACGGTCAGACGGTTGAAGGCACGATCGTCGGGATCGGCCCTGAGGTGGCGTTCGTCAGCGTCGGCGGCAAGGGGGAAGCCACCATCGAGGTGAGCGAGCTCAAGGACGACGAGGGGGACATCGAGGTCAGCGTCGGCGACCGCATCCAGGCGACGGTGGTCTCGACGGTCGGCGGACTGACGCTGTCCCGCAAGCTGGCGCGCGGCGCCGCGACCGATCGGCAGCTCGAGAACGCGTTCCAGAGCGGCCTCCCGGTCGAAGGCAAGGTCGAAGGGGTCAACAAAGGCGGCTACGAAGTCCGCATCGGGCGGCAGCGCGCGTTCTGCCCGATGTCGCAGATCGACACCATGCGGTCGGAGCCCGCCGGGCACGTCGGACAGGTCTACGCGTTCCGCATCACCGAGTTCAAGGAAGGCGGGCAGAACCTGGTCGTCTCGCGGCGCGCGTTGCTCGAGGACGAGCAGCGGGCGGCCGCCGTCGAGGTGCGCCGTTCGATCGTGGCCGGCGCGGTGCTGGCAGGGCGCGTCGTGTCGGTGCGCGATTTCGGGGCGTTCATCGATCTCGGTGGCGGTCTACAGGGGCTGCTGCACGTCTCCGAGATGGGATGGTCGCGCGTGGCGGACACGTCGCAGGTGGTCAAGCCCGGCGAGTCGATCACCGTCAAGGTGCTCAGCGTGGACCACGACAAGGGCAAGATTTCCCTGGGCCTGAAGCAGCTGACGGCCGATCCCTGGTCGAGCATCAACCAGACCTACGCGGTCGGGCAGGTGCGCACGGGCCGCGTCACGCGCATCGCGGAATTCGGCGCGTTCGTCGAGCTCGAGCCGGGCGTCGAAGCGCTGGCGCACGCCTCCACCTTCGCCCCCACCGGACGCGCCGAAGGCTGGTCGCGGCAGGTGGCGCCGGAGATGTCGGGCGCCTTCGAAATCCTCAGCATCGATGCCGACAAGAAGCGGATCGGGGTGGCGCTCCTGCCCGAAGGCTCGGCGCGCGCGGACGGGACGGCCCCCTCGAAACCGGGGATTGTGCCCGGCGCGCGCCTCAGGGGCAAAGTCGAGCGCCACGAGAAATTCGGCGTGTTCGTGTTCCTCGCTCCGGGACGCACAGGGCTGATGCCGATGAGCGAAACCGGCGTGGCGAAGGAAGGCGACGTCGCCAAGGCGTTTCCCATTGGGGCCGACGTCGACGTCGTCGTGCTCGAGATCGACCCGACCGGCCGTCGCATCCGGGTCAGCGCCAAGGCGATCCAGGACGCGCACGAGGCCGAGGAAGTGCGGGAATACGCCGAACGCGCGGATCACGCGCCGGCGGAGGGGTTCGGATCGCTCGCCGACAAGTTCCGCGGCGCGCTGGAGCCACGGGAGAGGTGAGGGGCGATTTCCAAACGAGCCTTGACACCGATTCGGGACGTGTTTGACGAACCGGACGAGGCGCGCTACACTGCCCGGAGTTTCATGAGTTCTCCCACCACCACGCTTCGCCACGCAGACGCCGGCCGGATGGCCGCGTGTTGTCCCTGCGCGTCCGGCGATCGGTCCGTGGTGGACCTCTGTTGATCTAACAACAACACAAGCCTTTCCACCCGCGGCCGCTCGCATACCGAGCGGCCGTTTGCACGTACGGCCGCTCTTGGAGCGGCCTTTTGTCGTTGACTCGTCGTTGTAGAGGAGCAAGACCATGTCGAAGGATCGAATCGTTCTCGCCGCGCTGGCGCTCGCGCTGGCCGTCCCCGCCGTCGCGGCCGCACAGTCGGGGGCCGGCATCGTGGGGGCCGTAACCGACCAGTCAGGCGCTCCGCTCCCTGGTGTGACGGTCCAGATCTCCAGTCCGGCGCTCATCGAGCGCGTCCGGACGGCCACCACCGCCTCTGACGGCCGCTACCAGGTCGTGGCCCTGCGGCCCGGCGACTACACGGTCAGCTTCGAACTGAGCGGATTCCAGGCCGTGCGGCGCGAGCGGATCGCGCTCAACACGGCGTTCACCGCGACCGTGAACGCGACGCTGCCGGTCGGCCGCGTCCAGGAAGCGGTCGTGGTGCAGGGCGGCGCCCAGGTCATCGACGTGCGATCGAGCACCTCGGAACGCGCGCTGAACCAGGAACTGCTCGAAGGCATTCCCGTCGGCCGCGTCCCCAACGTCGCGGTGATGTTGGCGCCCGGCGCGGTCACCGCCCGCCCGGACGTCGGCGGATCCGAAACCGGACAGACGGCGGGCGTGTCGATCCACGGATCACAGACCCGCGATCTGGTCTGGAATACCGACGGTCTGGATATGACCTCGAACACGGGATCCGGCGGCTTGTCCGGCCAGTATCCGAACCAGGGCGCCTATCAGGAAATCGTCGTGCTGACGAAAGCGCTGCCGGCGGACGTCGGCGCCGGTGGCGTCAGCGTCAACATGATCACGAAGGACGGCGGCAACCGCTTCCGCGGCGACCTGTTCGGGACGTTCACCGGCGAGGGCCTCCAGCGCAACAACGTCAGCGACGCGCAACGCCTCCGCGGCCTGACGGCGCCGAGCGGCACCGACGTGTTTTACGACCTGAACGCCGGAGTCGGCGGCCCGCTCGCTGCCGATCGTCTCTGGTTTTTCGGCAGCGGCCGCCGCTTCCGAGTGGATCGCTTCGAGGCGAGCACCTTCAATCCCGACGGCTCGCAGGCGCTCGATGAAAACCTGATCTGGAACGCGAGTGGGAAGCTGACGTGGCAGATCACGCCGGCCCATCGCCTGTCCGGGTTCGTCGACTACAACTACAAGCTGCGCGATCACCGCCGCCAGACGACGGCGGCGTACCAGTTCGTTTCGCCGGATGCGAGCTACAACTCGCCGCTGTGGGGGCCGGTGGCGAACGCCAAGCTGACGTCGACGCTGCGCCCCAACCTGCTCCTCGACACCGGCGTGTCGTGGTACTACGTGCCATGGTCCCTCGACTATCAGCCGGGACTCGCCGCCAACGCGATCCCCCGGGTGGACATCGCCCGCTCGACGCTCGACGGCGCGCCGCCGCCCTCGATGGTACGCGCGAACCAGGAACGCCGCGCCTGGAGCGGCGTCGTCTCGTGGCTGCCGCGCTGGCGCGGAGAGCACCAGGTGCGCACGGGCGTGCAATACCAGCTCGCCCCCTATGGCCAGACCTTCGACTCGCTCGGCCATGGCGATCTCGTCGCCCGCTACCGCAACGGCGTCCCCGATTCGGTGACCGTCTACAACACGCCCGTGACGACCAGCCTGGAGCAGTCGGAGCTCGGCGTGTTCCTGCAGGACTCCTGGACGCTCGGCGGCCGGGTGACGCTGAACGCCGGCGTGCGCTATGAGCGTCACATCGGCAGCCTCAACGCGCAGTCGGCACCCGCCGGCGACTTCGTCGGCGCGCGATCCTTCCCGGCGCAGCGCGGACTCGTCACCTGGAACACCGTTGTCCCGCGAATCGCCGTCGCCTACGACGCGTCGGGCAACGGCCGCACCGTGCTCAAGGGCAGCGTCAGCCAGTACGCGCAGCGGCAGGGGTCGCAACTCGTCGACCAGTTCAACCCGATGCGACAGAACACGGAGGTTCGCACGTGGAGCGACGCCAACCGCGACCTGGTGCCGCAGGCGAACGAAATCGGGCCGGGACAGGGCGGCCTCGATCGCGGCGCGACCGTGCGCATTGACCCCGCCCTGCGCCGGCCGACACAGTGGGAAGCGACCGCAAGCGTCGAGCGACAGCTCGCGAACGACCTCGGCGTCGCGGCGAGCTATTTCTACCGGAACTACCGCGACCTGACCGCGGTGGTCAACGTCGCCGTCTCACCGGACGACTACACGCCCCTCGTCATCGTCAATCCGCTCGACGGCCAGCCCTTCACGGTCTACAACCAGAGCGCGGCGAGCATCGGCAAGGTCGACAACCTGCTGACGAACTCCAAGGCGCTCGACCAGCGCTACCAGGGGGTCGAGGTCACCGTCAACCACCGGCACCGCAACCTCACGCTGTTCGGCGGCGTCACGGCGGGTTGGAACAGAGTCGGGGGCTCGGCCAGCCGCAATCCGAACGATCTCCTCAACACCGAGGGGTTCGATCTGCTCGACTCGCGTGTGATCGCGAATTTTTCCGCGGTTTACCGCCTGCCGTGGGCGTTTGACGTGTCGAGCCACGCCGCGTTCTACGCGGGTCAGCCGCTGCGCCGGATCTACACCGTGACGCGGACCGTGCTGCCGGCGCTCCGGCAGACCAGCCAGGACGTCACCCTGCTGCCGGCCGGCACGGTACGGAAGCCGGATCAGACCCTCGTGGACATCCGGATTGGGCGACGGTTTCGGACGGCCCCCGGACTCACGGTCGAGCCGCTGTTCGAAGTCTTCAACCTGCTGAATGAAAACGCATCCCTGCAGGAGGTGGAGCAGGTGGGCCCCGCGCTCGGACGCATCTCGCGCAACATCGACGGCCGCCTGGTGCGGTTCGGCGTCAAGGTCT
>JBKJRJ010000447.1:0-10350 GCA_046594705.1 Vicinamibacterales bacterium | reverse complement strand
GTATCGACGCCCAGGCTCTTGAGCGCCTGGTACATCTGCTCCCCGCCGGACACGGGCACGTTGAAATCCTTCTCCCCAGCCAGAAACAACGTCGGGGTCTTGATCCGGTCCGCGTGGAAGAACGGGTACGAGATCTTCAGCCAGAGGTCCTGGGATTTCCAGGGCGGGCCGATCTCCTGCTCGTACTGCGTGATGTACTGATCGACGCCGTACATCGAGAGCTGGAGGGCGCTGCCCGCCCCGCTCGTGGCCGCCTTGAAACGGCCGTCGGTGGCGATCGCGTAATCGGTCAGAATCCCGCCGTAGCTCCAGCCGCCGATGCCGAGGCGATCGGGGTCGGCCAGGCCGATTTTCTGGACGTGATCCATGGCGCCGAGCAGGTCGACGACCTCCTTGCCCCCCCAGTCGGCGAAGATCGCCTTCTGGAACACGCCGCCACGCCCGTTGCTGCCGCGGTAGTTGACCGCCACCACCACGTATCCGTTGGCCGCGAACAGCTCGCGCTCGAAGCTGAAGGCATGCTCGTCCTGGCCGTTGGGCCCGCCATGGATGCGCAGCAGCGTCGGGTATTTCTGCCCCGGTCGGTAGGCGGACGGCTTCACGAGCAGGCCGTGCACCTCGGTGCCGTCCTTGCTGATGGAGCTGAACTCCTCGGTCGTCCCGAGCTGCACCTTCGAGAGCCACTCGTCGTTCTGATGCGACAAGCGGCGAAGCCTCACGCCATCAAACGCCGCGACTTCGGCCGGTTCGGTGTCGGTGGACACCAGCGCCGCGTAGGATCCGTCGGGGGGTCCGGGCGACAGGCTGGTGACGACGCTCTTCGCCGTGACCAGGCGCTGCACCCTGCCGCCGCCTGCGCCTGCCGGCTTCGCCGAGCCAGGGCCGTTCACGCTCACGCGGGCGGGATACTGAGAGCGATCGTCGACGACCACGAACGCCAGCGAGCCCCCCCCTTCCTCGAACTGCGGCTGCCGGATCGGGCGATCCAGCGCGTCGGCGATGATGCGCGGCGGCCCGCCGGCGGCCGGCACGATGGCCAGCTTGTTCTGGTTGTAGGCGGAGTACTTCAGATCCTCACCCGCGACGTAAGCGATCTGCGTGCCGTCCGGGCTCCACGACAGCGGGCCCTCGTCGGCGTTCGGCGACGTCGTGACCTGGCGCGGCTGCGCGCCCGCCTTCGGCTCGATCACCCACACATCGCTGTTGTCGTGCCGATCGATGTCGCCGGTGCCGCGCTTGCTGACAAAGGCGATCAGCGATCCGTCGGGCGACCAGGCCGGTGATGCCTCGTCGTAGAGGGTTCCGGTGGTGAGCGGCTCGGCCTTCTTCGTGGCGACGTCGAACAAGTAGAGATGCTTGCGCGCGTTGCGCAGGTAGCCGTCGATGTCCTGCTTGAACTGGTAGCGGTCGATGACGATCGGCGGCGCGGTCTTCTTCTTGTCGCCTGCGTCCTTGTCATCGTCCTTCGGATCGCGTGGATCCGGTTCCCCGACCACCAGCACCAGGCGTTTGCCGTCGGGCGCCCAGGCGTACTCGGCGACGCCACCCCTGACCTCGCTGACTTTGATCGCCTCGCCGCCGGCGCGGTTCATCAGCCAGAGCTGGCCGTCCTTCGCGCCCTGCCGCGACGACACGAACGAGAGGTATTTGTTGTCTGGGCTCCAGCGCGGCTGCGATTCGCCGTCGGGCGAGGAGGTCAGCCGAATCTCCTGCGTGCCGTCCCAGCTCGCCATCCAGATGTCGGTGTCGTTTTTGTCGAGGTCCTTGAGGGCGCGCGACACGACGTAGGCTACCCACTTGCCGTCGGGCGAGCGCTGCGGGTCGCGCACCTCCTTGAGGTGGTAGATATCCTCAGTGGTCAGCGCCCGCTGCTGCGCCAGCAGCAGAGTGGGAGTGAGGAGGCCGAGCGCACAGACCGCGGCGAGGATTCGTGTGTGCATGGGAGTCCCTGCTCTTACCGGTGCTCGTCCATCACCTGCTCGAGCACCTCGCGACCGGGCCGCACGCGTTCGAGCGGCAGCGTCGCGAGCGGCTCGTCCACGATGTTCATCTGCGTGATCAGATCGTCCTTGTCGGGCTCGATGTAGAGGATGCCGGTCGCGAACTCGCCGCGCTGTGCGGTCTCGTGCATGAGGCGCATGGCCGCGAGCTTGTCGGACGGGTTGTACTCTTCGGCGACCTTTTTCAGGTAGAGCTTCGAGCCGTCGTGCATCGTGACGGCGGTCGTCGTCCCGGCGTCGTAGTCGACCGAGATGTCCTCGAAGAAGGGCACGAAGCTGACGTCGCCGGCGACCTCGTCGTGCTCCTTGGCGTAGGCGTAGCTCTTGGTCGACCCCTCGTGGTCGTTGAAGGTCACGCACGGGGAGATGACGTCGATCATGGCGGTGCCGCGGTGGCTGAGCGACGCCTTGAGAATCGACAGCAGCTGCTTCTTGTCGCCCGAGAACGACCGCGCCACGAAGCTGGCGCCGAGCTGCACCGCCAGCATGCAGGTGTCAATCGGCGGCAGGTCGTTGACGACGCCGTTCTTGAGGGTGGACCCGACGTCGGCGGTCGGCGAGAACTGCCCCTTGGTGAGGCCATAGCAGCCGTTGTCTTCGATGATGTAGACCAGCGGCACGTTGCGGCGCATCATGTGCACGAACTGGCCGATGCCGATCGCGCCGGTATCGCCGTCACCGCTGATGCCGATGGCGATCATCTTGCGGTTGGCCAGCAGCGCGCCGGTGCCGACCGACGGCATGCGCCCGTGCACCGAGTTGAACCCGTGCGAGTCGGCGAGGAAATACGCCGGCGTCTTGCTCGAGCAGCCGATGCCCGACAGCTTGATGACCTGTTGGGGGTGGATGCCCATCTCGAAAAACGCGTCGATGATGCGCTCGGAGATGGCGTTGTGCCCGCAGCCGGCGCACAGCGTCGTTTTGCCGCCGCGATAGGGCTGCATCTCGAGGCCGATGCGGTTCTTCTTCTTGCCGGTGTCCGGCGCCGTGGGTGTGGTGTCCATGTTCATTCCGAGGATCCTGCCGCGACGGCCGCGCGGGCGGGCGCGGCGGCGGGGGCGGAAGCCTTGCGCCCTTCCTGTACGAGGATGTCGTCGGTCAGCGAGCGCGCGTCGAGCGGCAGCCCGTTGTAGTGCAGCACGCTGCGCACATGATTGGTCGCGGCGGCCGGGAGATCGTTGCGCAGCAGCATGCGCAACTGCGCGTCGCGATTCTGCTCGACCAGGTAAATGCGTGGGTAGCGCGCGATGAAGGCGTCGACTTCGGCCGGAAAGGGATAGGCGCGGACCCGCATGTAGGCGGTCTTGATGCCCGCTTCCTGCTCGAGCTGAGCGCGGCTCTCGATCACGGCCCAGTGGCTCGTGCCGTAGGCGATGATGCCGACCTCGGCCGCCGCGTCTTCGACGATGGGCGCGGGCACGTAGGTCTTGGCGGTTTCGTGCTTGCGGGCCAGCCGATCGACGTTGCGCTGGTAGTCGTCGGGACGCTCGCTGTACTGGCCGCGCTCGTTGTGGCCGGAGCCGCGCGTGAAATACGACGGCATGCCGGTGCCGGGCAGCGTGCGGTAGGGAATCCCGTCGCCGTCCACGTCCTTGTAGCGGCCCCATTCGCCGAGCGTCGCGAGGGATGCCTGGTCCAGCACCTTGCCGCGGTCGAGCGGCTTGTCCGGATACGGGAAGGGATGGGCCATCCACATATTCATCCCCAGGTCGAGGTCGCTCATCACGAAGACGAGCTGCTGGAAGCGCTCCGCCAGGTCGAAGGCGTCCATCGCCATCGAGTAGCACTCCTCCACCGAGCTCGGGATGAGCAGGATCTGCTTGGTGTCGCCGTGCGACAGGAGCGCCGCGCTGGAGATGTCCCCCTGCGCGGTGCGCGTCGGAAGGCCGGTGGATGGCCCGACCCGCTGGATGTCGAACACCACGCCGGGCACTTCCGCGTAATAGGCCAGACCGGCGAATTCGCTCATCAGCGAAAGGCCCGGACCCGAGGTCGACGTCATGGCCCGCGCGCCCGCCCAGCCGGCGCCGATCACCATGCCGATCGAGGCAATCTCGTCCTCGGCCTGGAGGATCGCGTAGGTGGCCTTGCCGGTCGCCTTGTCCACCCGGTGCTTCTTCATGTAGCCGATCAGCGCCTCAGGCAGCGACGACGAGGGGGTGATCGGATACCAGGCCACCACCGTGACCCCGGCGAACATCGCGCCGAGCGCCCCGGCGGTGTTGCCCTCAATCAGGATCTGGCCGTCGGTCTTGTTCATCCGCTCGACCGCGAACGGATCCTGTTTCGGCAGGTGCTGCTGCGCGTACTCCGCGCCCGCCTTGAGCGCGCCCATGTTGAGGTCGGCGGCCTTGACCTTTTTGCCGAACTGCTTGCGGGTCGCCTTCTCCATCTCGGCCATGTCGATGCCGAGCAGTTCTGACAGCACGCCCGGGTAGATCATGTTCTTGACCAGGCGGCGCAGCTTGGCGTCGGTGCAGACGGTGCCGACGATCTTGTCGAACGGCACCGGGTAGAACACCAGGTCGCTGCGGAGCGTGTTGAGCTTGAGCGGCTCGTCGTAGAGCACGGCGCTCCCCGGCTCCAGCGTCAGGACGTCTTCCTTCGCCGTCTCGGCGTTCATCGCGACCAGGAAATCGACCCGCTTCTTGCGCGCGATGTAGCCGTCCTTGTTGGCGCGAACGGTATACCAGGTCGGCAGCCCCGCGATGTTCGACGGGAACATGTTCTTGCCCGAGACGGGAATCCCCATCTGGAAGATCGAGCGGAGGATCACGAGGTTGGCCGTCTGGCTGCCCGACCCGTTGACGGTGGCGACCTGGATACTGAAGTCGTTGACGATACGCTGCATGGTCTCGCTTTCGCTGCCTAGGCGATCAATTCGTGGACCGCCGCCCCGATGTCGGCGGGGCTCTTGACGACGCGGACCCCCGCGGCGGTCAGGGCGTCCATCTTCTCCGCGGCGGTGCCCTTGCCGCCGGCGATAATCGCGCCGGCGTGGCCCATCCGGCGCCCCGGCGGCGCGGTCTGGCCCGCGATAAACCCGACCACCGGCTTCTTGAAGTGCATCGCAATCCACGCCGCGGCGTCCTGCTCGGCGTTGCCGCCGATCTCGCCGATCATCACCACCGCCTCGGTGGCGGGGTCGGCCGCGAACAGCGACAGCGCGTCGATGAAGCTGGTGCCGATGAGCGGATCGCCGCCGATGCCGATGCACGTGGTCTGGCCCAGCCCGTTCTTCGTGAGCTGGTGGATGGCCTCGTAGGTCAGCGTGCCGCTTTTCGACACGATGCCGACCCGCCCTTCCTTGCAGATGTGCCCCGGGATGATGCCGGCCTTGGCCTGTCCCGCCGTGATCAGGCCCGGGCAGTTGGGCCCGATGACGCGAGTCGTGCCGCCGCGGATGGCGGCGAACACCCGCACCATGTCGAGCGTGGGAATGCCTTCGGTGATGCAGACCGCGAGCGGCAGCCCGGCGTCGGCCGCCTCGAGGATCGCGTCGGCGCCTCCGGGCGGCGGCACGAAGATGACCGAGACATTGGCGCCAGTGGCCGCGACGCACTCAGTCACCGTGTTGAACACCGGCCAGCCTTCATGCGTCGTGCCACCCTTGCCCGGCGTGACTCCGCCGACCACGGTGGTGCCGTACGCGGCGGCCTGCTTGGCGTGGAAGCTGCCTTCACGGCCGGTGAGGCCCTGCACCATCAGGCGAGTGTTCCTATCGAGTAATACAGCCATGGTTCACTGTCACGATGCCATCACCACGGCCACACCGGGCGTGGTGCCGTTGTCGTCACGCAGTCACTTCCCCGCCGCCACGACTTTGCGCGCCGCTTCGTTCATGTCGTCCGCGGTTTCGAAGTTGAGGCCGCTCTCCTTCAGCATCTGCTTGCCTGTTTCGACGTTGGTGCCTTCCATCCGGATGACGATCGGCACGGTCACGCCGAGGTCCTTGACCGCCGCGATGACCCCTTCGGCCAGCACGTCGCAGCGCAGGATCCCCCCGAAAATATTGATCAGCACCGCCGTGACGGCGGTGTCGGCCATCAGGATGCGGAAGGCGTTCTTGATCTGCTCGGCGTTGGCGCCGCCGCCGACGTCGAGGAAGTTCGCCGGCTCCCCGCCCGCCAGCTTGATGATGTCCATCGTCGCCATCGCCAGGCCGGCGCCGTTGACCATGCAACCGATGGTACCGTCGAGCTTGATGTAGTTCAGGCTGAACTTCGAGGCATCGACCTCGAGCGGGTCTTCCTCGGCGGTATCGCGCAGCTCCTTGAACTCCGGGTGCCGGAAGATGGCGTTGTCGTCGAAGGCCATCTTGGCGTCGAGCGCGAGCAGGTCGCCCGATTCGGTGACGATGAGCGGGTTGATCTCGAGCAGCGAGGCATCGGTGGCGACGTAGGCCTTGTAGAGGGCCATCATCAGCTTGCTCGCCTGGGCGATTTGGGCGCCTTCGAGCCCCAGGGCAAAGGCCAGCTGCCGCGTCTGGTAGGCGCTCAGGCCGACACCGGGATGGATGAACGCCTTGAAGATGCGGTCTGGGGTCTCTTCGGCAACCTTTTCGATCTCGACGCCCCCGTCGGGGCTGACCATCAGCACCAGCCGTTCGCTGGCGCGATCGAGCACGATCCCCAGGTAGAGCTCGCGCGTGATCTTGAGACCCTGCTCGATCAGCACGCGCTTGACGACCTGGCCCGACGGCCCGGTCTGATGGGTGACGAGGTTCATGCCGAGGATGTTCGCCGCCGTCGCCTGGGCCGCCGCGCTGCCCTTGACGACCTTGACGCCGCCGCCCTTGCCTCGGCCACCGGCGTGAATCTGGGCTTTGACGACGACGGTGCCGCCGCCCAGCCGTTCAGTCACCGCCGCGGCGTCGGCGGCGGTGAAAATGACTTCCCCGTGCGGCACGGGCACGCCATGCGTCGCGAGGATGGCCTTGGCCTGATACTCATGAATCTTCATCCCGTGAGATCATACGATATCATTCTAGGTTGATGGCGTCCTTCCGTCGCGTGTTCTCCTCGTCAGTGGGCACGAAACTGCTCATCGGCGTGACCGGACTCCTGCTGTTCGCCTTTCTCGTGCTCCATCTCGCGGGCAACCTGCTGATCTTCGGGGGCCCCGCGCTGTTCAACGAGTATTCGCACAAGCTGATCTCGAACCCGCTGGTGATCCCGGTGGAGATTGCGCTGATCGGGGTGTTTCTGCTGCACGTCTATAAGACCGTGGCCATGTGGATGCGCAACCAGCGCACGCGCCCGGTCGGCTATCAGAGGCGGGCGCGGGCCCGTCATACCAGCCGGAAGAGCGTGTCATCGACGACCATGATCTGGACCGGGCTGGTCACGCTCATCTTCGTGGGGGTGCACCTGCAGCAGTTCAAGTTCGGCGGCTGGTACGAGATCGGTGATCCGCCGATCCGCGACCTGTATCGCCTGGAGGCCGAACTGTTCGCCTCGCCGGTGTGGGTGGCGAGCTATGTCGCCGGCATGGTGCTGATCGGCTTCCACCTGCGGCACGGCATCGCCAGCGGATTCCAGTCGATCGGCGCGGATCATCCCGTCTACACCAGGCGCCTGGTGGCCGCCGGCACCGTCGTGGCGGTGCTGATCGCCGCCGGGTTCGCCGTGATTCCGGTCTGGGTGTACCTGTCGCGATGACTCTGGATGCCAAGGCGCCCGGCGGCCCGCTGGCCGACAAGTGGGACCGCCACAAGTTCGAATCGAAGCTGGTGAGCCCGGCCAACCGACGAAAGTACACGGTGCTGATCGTCGGCACGGGGCTGGCTGGGGCTTCGGCGGCGGCGGCACTCGGCGAGCTCGGCTATAACGTCAAGAGCTTCTGCATCCACGGCAGCGCCCGCCGCGCCCACAGCATCGCGGCCCAGGGGGGCATCAACGCCGCGAAGAACTACCAGAACGACGGCGACAGCGTGCAGCGGCTGTTCTACGACACGATCAAGGGTGGCGACTATCGCGCGCGCGAGGCGAACGTCTTCCGGCTCGCGCAGCTGAGTGTCAACATCATCGATCAGTGCGTCGCGCAAGGCGTGCCGTTCGCGCGTGAGTACGGCGGCCTGCTCGACAACCGCTCGTTCGGCGGCGCGCAGGTGTCGCGCACCTTCTACGCCAGGGGCCAGACCGGCCAGCAGCTCCTGCTCGGCGCCTATCAATCGATGATGCGGCAGGTCGACAAGGGATCGGTCGAGATGTTGCCCAACCGGGAAATGCTCGACCTCGTGGTGGTGAACGGCCAGGCGCGCGGCATCATCTGCCGCAACCTGGTGACGGGCGCGATTGAGCGGCACGGCGGCCACGCGGTGCTGCTCTGCACCGGCGGCTACGGTACCGCCTACTATCTCTCGACCAACGCGGTGAACTCGAACGTCACCGCGGCGTGGCGGGCGCATAAGCGGGGGGCCTTCTTCGCCAATCCCTGTTACACCCAGATCCACCCGACCTGCATCCCGGTGTCGGGCACGCACCAGTCCAAGCTCACGCTGATGTCGGAAAGCCTGCGCAACGACGGACGCGTCTGGGTGCCGAAAGCCGCCGATGACAGGCGGCCGCCGCGGGAGATCCCGGAAGCGCAGCGCGACTATTACCTGGAGCGCAAGTACCCGAGCTTCGGCAACCTGGTGCCGCGCGACGTCGCGTCGCGCAACGCCAAGGTGGTGTGCGACGAAGGACGCGGGGTCGGCGAGAGCGGCCTCGCCGTCTATCTCGATTTCGCGGACGCCATCGCGCGCCTCGGGCGCTCCGTGATCGAGATGCGCTACGCCAATCTCTTCGACATGTACCGCAAGATCACCGACGAGGACCCCTACCAGGTGCCGATGCGCATCTACCCGGCCATCCACTACACGATGGGCGGGCTGTGGGTCGACTACAACCTGATGACCACGATCCCCGGACTGCACGTCCTGGGCGAGGCGAATTTCTCCGATCACGGCGCCAACCGGCTCGGCGCGAGCGCGCTGATGCAGGGACTGGCCGACGGCTATTTCGTGATTCCCTACACGCTGGCACATTATCTCGGCGGCACGCTGTTGCCGCCGGTCTCCACCGAGCACGACGCGTTCAAGGAGGCGGAGCACGCCGTAGAGCAGCGCATCGAGGACCTGCTGCGCATCAAGGGCACCGAGACGCCGCGCCAGCTCCACCGCGAGCTCGGCCGCATCCTCTGGGACCACGTCGGCATGTCGCGCAGCGACGCCGGGCTGCGCGCGGCGCTCGAGGCCATTCCCCGGCTGCGCGAGCGCTTCTGGCAGAATCTCTCGGTTCCCGGCGACGCCGGCAATCTCAACAAGAACCTCGAGTACGCGGGGCGCGTGGCGGACTACCTCGAATTCGCGGAGGTGCTGGCGCTCGACGCGCTGCACCGCACCGAATCCTGCGGCGGCCACTTCCGCGAGGAGAGCCAGACCCCCGAGGGCGAGGCCCTGAGAGACGATACGCACTTCTCCTATGCGGCGGCGTGGGAGTTCAAAGGCGTCGGGGTCGCCCCGGAACTGCACCAGGAGCCGCTCCACTTCGAATACGTGAAGCCGAGCCAGCGGAGCTACAAGTGAGCTGTCAGCGATCAGCTCTCAGGTGCCGGCTCGCTGAAACAGCACGGCTGCGGGCTGACCGCCGCACGCCCACACTGCACGCTCACCGCTGCCACCTCACAGCTGACTTATGCGGATAACCCTCAAGGTGTGGCGACAGGCCGGTCCGGCCGCAGCGGGCAGGTTGGTCACTTACGTCGCGGAGAGCGTCTCCCCCGACATGTCGTTCCTCGAGATGCTCGACGTCGTCAACGAAGGGCTGATCGCGAGGGGCGAGGATCCGATCGCGTTCGACTCCGACTGCCGTGAAGGCATTTGCGGGACGTGCGGCTTTTTCGTGGACGGCATCGCGCACGGGCCGCAGCGCGGCAGCACCGTCTGCCAGCTCCACATGCGATCGTTCAAGGACGGCGACACCGTCACGCTGGAGCCCTGGCGCGCCAAGGCCTTCCCCGTCGTCAAGGATCTGGTGGTCGATCGCAGCGCGTTTGACCGGATCGTCCAGGCCGGCGGCTACACGTCGGTCAACGTGGGCGGCGCGCCGGACGCCAATGCGATCCTGATCCCGAAGCCGACGCTCGACCGGGCGATGGACTCGGCCGCCTGCATCGGGTGCGGCGCGTGCGTCGCCGCGTGCAAGAACGCGTCGGCGGCGCTCTTCACGTCCGCCAAGGTCTCGCACCTGGCGCTGCTGCCGCAAGGCCAGGTCGAACGCGGCACACGCGTCGTGCGCATGGTCGATCGCCACGACGAGGAGGGCTTCGGCAGCTGCTCCAACGAGGGGGAGTGCGAGGCGGTCTG
>JBKJRJ010000373.1:0-2627 GCA_046594705.1 Vicinamibacterales bacterium | reverse complement strand
TATTCTCGAGGTCGGCGGCCAGTCCGAGGCGGTCACGGTCGTGGCCGAGTCTCCGCTGATCCAGGCGCAGAGCGGCGAGCGGTCGTTCACCATCACGACCCAACAGGTCGAAAACCTTCCGATCAATCACGGCAACTTCACCAGCCTGGTGGCGCTGACCCCCGGCGTGCAGGAAGGCGGCGCGTCGGCTGCCGCCACCCGCATCGGCGGCGCGGGTCAGAACAACATCATGATGGACGGCATCTCGGCCATGGACACGGGCAACAACGGCCAGATGATCGCCATGAACATCGAGTCGATCGCCGAAGTGAAGATCCTGACGCAGGGCTACCAGGCGGAATACGGCCGGTCGAGCGGGCTGCAGATCACCGCCGTCTCGAAGAGCGGCACCAATCGCTTCCGCGGCGCGGCCTACGACCTCATCACCGACTCCGACTGGAACACGGCCCGCACGCTCACGAAGCTGAACAACGACCCCAAGCCGCTGGCCTCGACCAAGACGCTCGGCTACTCGATTGGCGGTCCGGTCGGCAAGCCGGGCGGCAACAACAAACTGTTCTTCTTCTACAGCCACGAGTACCGCCCGACCAACAACCCGATCAACAGCGGCAATCCGATCCGCTTTCGGGTGCCGACCGCGCTGGAGCGAGCGGGGGACTTCTCCCAGACGCTCGATAACAACGGGGCCCTCTTCAACTTCATCAAGGATCCGACCATCACCGGGGCCTGCAACGCGACCGACCAGACGGCGTGCTTCGCCGCCGGCGGCGTGCTCGGCAAAATCCCGCAGGACCGGCTGTATCCGTTGGGTCTCGCAATCCTGAATCGCTATCCGGCGCCCAATCGGGCCCAGACGCCGGCGTCCAACTACAATTACGAGCTCGGCGGCAGCGGCGGCACGCCCCTCCCGGTTGTGAAGCAGCTGCGCCAACAGCCGGCGCTCCGCCTCGATTATCAGCTGTCGCCCAAGATGCGCTTCACCGGCACCTATGGCGGCGATCGGCAGCGGGTGTTGACGACCCCCGGCCTCATCCCGGGATTCACCGACGTGGTGTTCCCCTACCCGTACGTCACCAAGTATTCGGTCACGGCCAACTACATGCTGTCGCCGACCACGTTCATCGAGGGCACCTACGGGTTCATCCGCAACGAGCTGACCGGCGGGAACGAGAACGGCATCCTGATGAACGAGTCCGCGAACCGCCTCAACGGCCTCGCGGCGTTCCCGCTGCTGTATCCGGACGCCGGCCTGGTCCCGAAAGACTCCTACGCCTACGAGGTGCTGCAGGACGTCAAGCCGCCCTTCTGGGACGGCACCCGGATGAACCTGCCCCCCACGTTCTCGTGGGGCGGCCGCGTCGGCGCGGCGCCGCCCAACCAGCGCTATCCGGGCTGGCTGAACATCAACCGGACGCAAGACGTCGCGGTCAGCTTGACGAAGATCGCCGGCCGCCACTCGCTCAAGGCCGGCTTCTATAACAACCACAGCTTCAAAGCGCAGAATGTCGGCGGCGTCGGGTTCCAGGGGAATGTCGAATTCGACAACGACTCCAACAACGCCCTCGATACCCAGTTCGGCTTTGCCAATGCCGCGGCGGGTGTCTTCCGCCGCTATACGCAGTCCTCGAAGTTCGTCGAGGGCAGCATGATCTACAACAACACCGAGTTCTACGTGCAGGACAACTGGAAGGTGAACGGCCGGCTGACGTTCGACGCCGGCGTCCGCTTCACGCGCCAGCAGCCGCAGCACGACCAGTTCCAGCAGATGTCGAACTTCTTCCCCGAGCTGTGGAAACCCGGGGCGGCGCCGGTCCTCTACGTCGCGGGCTGCAGCAACAACGCGGTCGTCTGTTCGGGCAACACGAGGAATGCGATGGATCCGCGGAACGGGCAGATCCTGACGGCGCCCGGCTCGCTCAACACGCAGGCGGCCATCGGCACGCCGATCCCGGGAAGCGGCAATGCGCTCAACGGCATCCGCCAGGCCGGAGACGGCATCTCGAAATACGGCTACACCTGGCCGAAGCTCGTCGTCGGTCCTCGCTTTGGCGTGGCGTATGACATCACTGGCAACCAGTCTCTGATCTTCCGCGGCGGCGGCGGGATCTTCTACGACCGTCCCGACGGCAACACGGTGTTCTCGATTCCGGGCAACCCGCCGATTGCGACGTCCATCGATCTCCGCAGCGGCCAGTTCCAAAACCTCGGACAGGGTCTGAGCTTCGGGCCGGTCCCGGGCATGACCACCTTCCAGTACAACGCGAAGGTACCCGCGTCGGCGCAGTGGGAGGCGGGCGTCCAGAAGACGCTGCCGTGGGCGTCCGTGGTGGACGTCTCCTACGTCGGCAACCATGGCTATAACCGCCTCGGCGCGTTCCAGAACGGCTCGCTGGTCAACCAGAACGCCATCGACATCGGCGCGGCCTACCTGGCGCAGAACCAGGACCTGACGCTCGGTACCCAGGCGGTCCCCGGCGCAGGTGCCTTCACGCAGACCAACCTGCTGCGCCCGTTTCGTGGTCTGGGCAGCATCAATCAGAACACCACCGAGTTCTCTGACACCTTCCACTCGATCCAGACCAACTTCGACCGCCGCTTCCGGAATGGGTTCAGCTTCGGCGTCAACT
>JBKJRJ010000343.1:0-6103 GCA_046594705.1 Vicinamibacterales bacterium | reverse complement strand
GATGGCCGCGCTGACGACCAGCTGGATCGACGGGTCTTCGAGGATCTCCCGCTCCGACCGGGCCAGGGCGGCACCGGGGAAGCGCCTGGCGAAGGCCGCCGCGAGCTCGGGCTCCTTGGCGTAAAACGAGACGAGCTGCCCGCCACCACGGGTCACCGCATCGACCTGGCCGTTGATGTGGCCGTGATTCAGCCCGATGGCGGCGACACGGATGCGGGGCGCCCGCCCGGCAGGCGGTTCCTGCCGCGCCGAGGCCCGCGCGCGGGTCCCGCCGAGGATGATGGTGGCGGCGAGCGACCTCCTGAAAAAGTCCCGGCGATCCATGGTGTCTGTTGGGCATTATAATCGGCCGCCCGCCAATGACTCGCCTGGTTGCGCTGTGAGCTCGAACGCCTCTCCCCCCTCTGCGGTGACGCTCGTCCGCGGCCTGGGCCTGCTGGCCGCGACCGCCATGGTCGTGGGCGACGTCATCGGCACCGGCGTGTTCCTCAAGGCCAGGGTGATGACCTGCAATGTCGGCACGCCCGGCATGGTCGTGACGGTATGGGTCGTCGCGGGCCTGCTGAGCCTTGCGGGCGCGCTCACCTACGCCGAACTCGCGGTGCTGATGCCACGCGCGGGAGGCGAATACGTCTTCATCCGCGAAGCCTACGGCCGCCTGTGGGGTTTTCTCTATGGCTGGACCCGGTTTTTCGTGGCCAGCACCGGCGGCCTGGCCGGTCTCGCGGCGGGCTTCGCGATTTTCCTCAACATCGCGAGCGGCGGGGCGCTGCAGGCGCAGGCGCTCGTGCTTCCGCTCGGCGGGCGCGAGATTTCCATCGGCGCCGTGACCATCGTCGCGAGCGCCGCGATCCTGCTGGTCACGCTGGTGAACTGCGCGGCGGTGTCGGTCGGGGGGCGCATCGCCTCCGTCATGGCCACGCTGAAGGTGGCGCTGGTGCTCGGCGTAGGTCTCGGCGCGTTCCTCCTGGCGGACGGCAACTGGGGGCATTACGCGATGGCGGCCGCCGGCGGCACGTGCGAGGGGGTGCCTGCCGCCGCGCGCGGAGGCATCGCCGGCTTCGGCGCGGCCATGCTCGGCGCGATGTGGGCCTACAACGGGTGGAACGAGGTCACCTATGTCGCCGGGGAGGTCAGGGACCCGGGGCGCAACCTCCCACTCGCCATCATCGGCGGCATCGGCATCATCGCAACGCTCTACGTCCTGGCCAACGTGGCGTATTTCTACGTCCTGGCGCCCGCGTTCGTCGCGAGCATCTCCCCGGCGTCCGCCGTGGCGACAGAGGTGGTGACACAGTTCATGGGCCCCGCGGCCGCCGGCGTGATGGCGGCGGCGCTCGCGATGTCGATTTTCGGATCGCTGCAGATTGTCGCGCTGGTGTCGGCGAGGATCCCCTACGCGATGGCGACCGACGGCCTGTTCTTCTCGTCGCTCGCGCGCCTGAGTCCGCGGACGCGCGTCCCGATCCGTGCCCTCTGGGTGCAGGCGGCGTGGGCGATCGTCCTCGTCTGCTCCGGCTCGTACGACACGATCACGGACTACGCGATCTTTGCCGTGCTGATTTTCGTCGTGCTCGCCACGGCGTCGGTCTTCGTGTTCCGCCGCCGGATGCCGGAGGTGGAGCGGCCGTACCGCACGCTGGGCTACCCGGTGGTGCCCATCCTGTTCATGGCGGTGGCCACCGCCATCGTGATCAACACGCTGGTGACCACGCCCGACCGCGCGCTGGCGGGCGTCGGGCTGATGCTGGCCGGCCTGCCGTTCTATTGGTACTGGTCGCGCGCGGCCCGGTGACCACCGCGCCCCGCCGTCACTGGGACGTGCGGCGCCACGATAGCGGCCCGGTCTGCTGCGTTTCGCGTTTATAATCCATGAGCGTCACGGGTTCCAGGTCCGCATGGCCGATTCCCCACTCGCACACCAGATGTTTGTCGGCGACAGCGAGATGGCCGGGCGCATGCGGTCTCTGGACTGGAGCAAGACCGCCTTGGGATTGCTGCAAGACTGCCCGCAAAGTGTCCGCACGGCTGTCGGCATCTGTCCGGGCAACGGGGTGCCCTGTCGCCATGAGTGAACGCGCTTCGGGAACGCCCGCCCGCGGATCCGTGCTCGTGGCCGACGATAACGCCGACAGGCGCGAGTCCGTCGCGCGACTCCTCCGTCCGTTGTTCGACGTGGGCATCGCCGTTGACGGCGCCGCTGCGCTCGAACACGTCCGACGGCGGCCGTGGGACCTGGTGCTGGCCGCCGTCAAGCTGCCCCGCCTCGATGGCTTCGAGCTGTTGACAGCTCTCCGCTCGGACCCTGAAACGGCCAGCATCCGGGTGGTGCTGCTGTCGACCGGCGCCGGCGAGGCGTCCGGGATCGAAGGGCTCGCCGCCGGCGCCGACGAGTATCTGACCGAGCCGTACAGCGCCCGAGAGCTGATCGCGACGGTTCGGGGCCAGGTCGGGCAGCTGCTGTTGCGGCGTGAGTACGAGGCCCGCGAACGGTCCCTCCAGGAGAAGGCCACCGCGGCGGCGGCGCAGCTGGATCGCATTCTCTCCGAAGCCGGCGAGGGATTTGTCGCGTTCGACCGCGAGTATCGCTGTGTCGCCGTCAACGCGTCGGCGGAGCAGATGCTGGGAGTGCCGAACGCGGATCTCCTGGGTCGCACCCCCGGCGACCTGTTCCCGGCGGAGGGGCTGGCGGAGTTGCACTGGCATGTGCAGGAAGCCGTCGCCAGGTCGACGGTGATCCGGTTCGAAACCCATGTGCGGGTCTGGGACCGCTGGTTCGAGAATCGCGCCTCTCCCTCGCCCGACGGCGTGTCCGTGTTTTTTTCGGATATCACAGCCAGGAAGCGGACCGAGGCATCGCTTCGGCGCAGCGAGGAGGCCCAGCGGCTGCTCGTGTCGATGCACGACGCGGTCCGCGGTCTGGGGGATCCCGAGCAGGTGATGTGGGCATGTGTGTCGCGCGTCGGTGAACACTTTGAGGTCAACCGCTGCACCTACGGTGAGATCGATCCGGCGCAGACCAATTTCACCGTCCGTCGCGATTACACGCGCGGCGTGGCGAGCATCGCGGGCACCCATCAGCTCGACAAGTTCGGCCCGCGCCTGACCGAGGAACTGAAATCGGGCCGGACCCTGACGATCGACGATGCCTACAACGATCCGCGCGCCACCGGCGCGTCATCGCGCGCGGCCTTCGAGGCGATCGAGGTGCGCGCCTCTGTCAGTGTGCCGCTCATCGCGAGCGGCCGGCTGGTCGCCTTCCTCGCCATCCACCACCGGACCGCCCGGGTCTGGTCGCCCGACGAGGTGACACTGCTCGAGCAGGTGGCGGAGCGCATGTGGTTCGCGGTCGAGAACGCCCGCGCCGAGGCGAAGCTGCGCGAGCACCGCGACGTGCTGGCGCTCGCGATGGGCAGCGGGCGGATGGGCGCCTGGTCGCGCAATGAGGCCACCAATGCCGTCTGGTGGAGCCGCGAGCTCGAGGAACTGTTCGGCCTCGAACCCGGCGGGTTCGAGGGGACCGAAGACGGCTTCATTGCCTTCATCCATCCCGACGATCGGCCGGCCGTCGCCGCCGCGGCCGCCGACGCCGTCAGAGACCAGCGTGATTACGTCATTGAGTTCCGGTTCAGGCACGCGAGCGGCGAGTGGCGCTGGATGGATGGCCGAGGACGTGCGGTGTACGCGTCCGACGGCCGCCCGCTCATGCTGTATGGTCTGGGCATCGACATCACCGAACGCAAACAGGCAGAACAGGCGCTCGCGGTGGCGCGCGACGCGGCGGAAACGGCCAATCGGGTCAAGGATCAGTTCCTGGCCACGCTGTCGCACGAGCTGCGGACGCCCCTCAACGCCATCCTCGGCTACGTTCAGATGCTGCGGTCCAATGCCCTTCCGCTCGACAAGCGCGCGCGCGCGCTGGAAATCGTCGAGCGCAATGCCGTGATACAGAACCAGCTGGTCGAAGACCTGCTGGACATCTCACGGATCACGACCGGCAAGGTGCGGCTCGACACCGAGCCGCTGCCGCTGGCCCGGCCACTCGAGGAGGCGATTGAAAGCGTCAGGCCTGCGGTCGAAGCCAAACGCATTGCGCTCGAATTGGATATCGATCGGCGCGCGGGCGTGGTCAAGGCCGACGCCGGCCGCCTCCAGCAGGTATTCTGGAATCTGCTCTCGAACGCGGTCAAGTTCACCGGTGAAGGCGGTAGCGTACGGGTCAGTCTTGGACGGGACCAGGGCTCCCTCAGGGTCGTCGTCACCGATACCGGGCTCGGGATGACGCCGGAATTCCTGCCCCATGTCTTCGAGCCCTTCCGGCAGGAGGACGATCGGTCCGCCCGCGAGCACGGCGGCCTGGGCCTGGGGCTGGGGATCTGCAAGCAACTCGTGGAACTGCACGGCGGGACGATTACCGCCGCGAGCGACGGACCTGGACGGGGCGCCGTGTTCACCGTGCGGCTCCCGGAGTACCTCGGGACGGCGCCTCAGGCGGACCGCCGCGGCGCTCGCCGCGCGACGCCACCACCGGACCCGGCCACCGCACCGGCGATGCCGCTGCGCGGCCGCGACGTCATCGTCGTGGACGAGGACGGAGACGCGCGGGACCTGTTGCGCCAGATTCTGGAAAACGCCGATGCCACGGTCAGGACCGTCGCCAGCGCTGCCGAGGCACTGGCGGAGATCGACAGGCGGCCACCCGATCTGATCGTCATCGATCTCGGCCTGACGGGCACCGACGGCTACGACCTGGTGCGGCAGATCAGAGAGGGCTCCAGTGCACGTGGCCGCCAGGTGCCCGCCCTGGCCGTCACGGGTTACACCCGGCTGGACGACCGGGTCAGGTCGCTGGCCGCGGGTTTCGACGGGCACATCGCCAAGCCGGTGGACCCCGACCGTTTGGTGGCTGCCGTGGTCGAGGTGATGCGGGCAGGCGTCTGACCGCGAAGTGGTGACGGCTACCGGGGCGGCATCGCCGTGAACGTCTGTTCGATCGCTTCGAGCACGCGCAGGGTCGAACGCACGCCCGCCTGGAGGTAGCGCTCGCCGATCTCCGCTGTGGAACCACGGGCGTCGCCCCAGGTGCCGGATTTCGTGGCCCAGTAGACCGAGCCGGGCGCGGTGAAGAAGAACGCCGTGTGCACCGGTCCGGTGGGGACCTGGTAGTCGGGAAAGGGCGGGAACTCCGCGTTCGCTTTCTCCATGTCGACCAGGTCGGGGTTGATCCGCAACACGGCGGAGGTCTCCGCGAGATTGGCGTGCAGCCCCGTCTTCAGGGTCGAGAACTCCGTGACTTCCTCCGGCGCCAGCGCATCCCAGTAGTTGACCGGGAACGCCTTGACGTCCTTCGGCAGCTTGTCCGCCGCATTGGCGCAGGCATAGGCGATGGCGTAGGTGTTGTCGTAGTGCCCGTTGAGGAAGATGATGCGCCGGAAGCCCGAGGCGGCGAACGACACGCAGAGGTCCTCGATGAGCGACATGAACGTCGGGATCCGGATGTGGACGAGGCCGGTGAAGCCCACGTGCGGATACGACAGCGCGTAGTTGATCGGCGGCGCAACCACGGCGCCGAGCTGCGGCGCGGCGCGGCGCGCAATCTCCTGCGGGATCAGGACGTCGGTCAGGAGCGGTCCGTGGGGGCCATGCTGTTCGGTGGCGCCGGTCGGAATGATGACCGTGTGATGCGATGTGAGGAATGCTTCGACCTCGGGGTTCGTCATCTCCCCCAGGAACACCGTCGCTGGCTTCATCGTGGACCTCTACGGTTGATTCCGCGTCAGCCAGTGTACTGGTTGGCCGTCGTTCAGGCCAGGGCCTTTCCGGGCTCACAAGGCGGTCGTTGCGCCACGCACGGCTGCCTCTATAATTGGTGCGCACACCATGACTCGATCCCTCTTCGATCTCACCGGCAAGACCGCCGTCGTCGTGGGCGGCACCAGCGGTATCGGCCGGGTCCTGGCGCTCGGCCTCGCCGACGCCGGGGCCGACGTGGTCGCGACCGCGCGGCGCCAGCATCTGGTCGACGAGGTGGCCGGCGAAATCGAGCGCCGCGGCCGCCGGACGCTTCGCCTGGCGTCCGACGTCGGGGACGAAGCGGCGCTGG
>JBKJRJ010000299.1:0-5219 GCA_046594705.1 Vicinamibacterales bacterium | reverse complement strand
GGTGCGAGCGAGGAAGGCGGCGCCCTTGCGGATGTCGGCCTCGGGCATGCCGCGGCGCACGTAGTAGAAGGCGTCGATCGCGTCCCGCGGCCAGTCGGCGTCGCGGAGTGTCTCGTCGGTCAGCAGCAGCACGCGGCAGCCCTGGCGCCGGCACTCCTGCAGGAACTGGTCTCCTTTGCGGTATGTCGCGATGCACAACAGGGTCAGCGGCATGACGCTTTCACCACCGCGGTAGTGTCATCCGCGCAGCGCGATCGGACACGCCGGTCGTCACGTCGAACGCCGTCCCGTTCTGGCACGCCGCCCAACGCGGCGCCAGGAGAACTGGCGGGCGGCCCGCCATTCGTCCAGGTTGGTCGGTAGCCAATCCCGCAGGAACCCCGGGCGGGCGCCAGCGGTGGGGTGGGACCTGCCTGCGCCGTGGCGGCGAGCGTCGGGGCAGCGGCAGTGGCGTCGCGCACGATGACAATTTATATCCCAACTCCCAACTCCCAATGCCCAACCACCAACCACCGACTCGGCGCCTCGGGTGCCGTCACGGCACGATCCATGAAAGGACGGGTGAGGATGGAGGCGAAATGCTGAGTTTAGTGTCGCGGGTGCTGCTAATCGTTCTGCTCACGGTGACGGTCGCGGGCTGTTCCGCCGTCGCGGGAATTTTCAAGGCCGGCTTCTGGGTGGGCATCATCATCGCGGCCCTCGTGGTGGTCGGTCTGTTCGCGGTACTCGGCAGACGGAAATGAAACGGGCACGCGGTAGAATCGTCGGGCCGTGAGAGCCTCAACGTCGACCGTTGTCGTGATCCTGCTGCTCGCCGGCGTGGCCCTGATCGGTTACGCGCGATGGACCCGGCCCATCGCGCAGGCGGACGCCGCAATCGCCGGCGGCCGCTACGACGAGGCGATCGCCGCCTATCAGGTCGCGGAGGCGCGCTTCGACGCGGTGCCCGCAGTCAAGCAGCTGTTGGCGATCGAGCACACGCGTGCGATTGGCGGCCGTCTCCTCGCGCTCTATCGCCTCGAGCGCTATGACGAGGTGATCGATCTCGCGCAGAAGGCGCCGGCCGCGGCGCAGTCGAATTTCTGGTCGGCGTGCGCATTCTTTCAGAAGGCGACCGTCGAGGCAGCGCCCGAGGCGCGCCTCGGATGGCTGAGCCGCGCGGAAGAAGAATTCCGCAAGGCCATCGAAGCCTCACCGGAGGACTGGGACACCAAGTTCGACTACGAGCTGACGACGCGGCTGGCGTCGGAGCTTCGCAAGCAGCCCCACACGCCGCCCAAGCAGATGATGCAGCTGCTGCGGCCGCCCACCGCGGGCGCCAAGCCCCCTCGTCGGACCGGTTAGCGTCTTGCGTTTCCTGCGTCCGGAGTTCGCGTCGTGGTGGCAGGTCCTTCCTTTCCTCTTCGCCGCATGCACCATTCGCTATCTCTACCTCCGAAGGCAGCGCCGGCTGACCCCGGTGTCGGTCCGCTTCCGCGCCCTGTCGCGGCGATCCACCTGGGCGCGTGAAGCGGCCATCACGGCCCTCACGCTGCTGGCGGGCGGTTCGCTCGTCTTTGCGCTGGTGAGACCTCAGGCGCAATTGACCACCAGGATTCCGCAATACGAGCGGGAGGACCTGGTCATCATGCTGGACCGATCCGCGTCGATGCGGGCGCACGACGTGGCCCCGTCGCGGTTCTTGCGCGCGACCGAAGAGATCCGCACCTTTCTCGAGAACAAGCCCGAGAACATCGACCGCGTCGGGCTGGTCGGCTTTGCGAGCAGCTCGCTCATCCTGTCCTACCTGACGCGCGACCTCGACGCCGTCGCGTTCTACCTGGACTGGATCGAGCACGATCCGCAGTTGTTTCTCGGCACCAACATCGGCGCCGCGCTGAAGAACGCGCTGGAGGTCGCCCGCAAGGACGACCGCAAGACCCGGAAGATCTTCGTGCTGCTGTCGGATGGGGAGGACTACGGCGGCGAACTCAATCGCCAGCTGACCGTCTACCGGCAGGAAGGGCACCACATCAACAGCATCGGCATCGGCTCCGACGACGAGGTGCCGGTGCCGGAGATTCAGCCCGACGGCCGCGAGATTCCCCTCCGCGACGAAGCGGGCCGCCTGGTCCGCACCCGCTTCGAGGAAGCGACGTTGCGCCAGGTCGCGAGCCACACCGGCGGCCGCTACCTGCGGTCGCGGACCGGCGGGGACCTGACCCGCGCGCTTCACGAGATCGAGCAGGGCGAGCGGCGGCTGGTGGGCTGGCGCACGACCACCGAATACCGGGACCTCTACCCCGCGGCGCTCATGCTGGCGGCGGCGTCGGTGGCCGCGCTGTGGCTGTACCTATGATGGAACAACGGGCCTTGAACGCCCAGGCGGCCGGCGAGATCATCACCGGCCTCGAGCATGAGATCGGCAAGGTCATCGTCGGGCAGCACACGCTGATCCGCCGGATGCTGACGGCGCTGTTCGCCGCGATCCCCTTCGCCGTCGCCAACGGCCGGGTGCGATCCGGCTGCGGCCACCTGCTGCTCGAGGGTGTGCCTGGCGTCGCCAAGACGCTGACGGCGACGACGCTGGCGCAGGCGATCTCGGCGAAGTTCCAGCGCGTGCAGCTGACGCCCGATCTGCTGCCCGCCGACATTCTGGGCACCCGCGTCTACGACGCCAAGACGTCGACCTTCCGCATCGAGCAGGGGCCGGTGTTCACCAACATCCTGCTGGCCGACGAGATCAACCGCGCCACGCCCAAGACCCAGAGCGCGCTGCTCGAAGCGATGCAGGAACGGCAGGTGACGCTGGCCGACACCACCTTCCCGCTCGACGATCCGTTCTGGGTGCTGGCGACGCAGAACCCTGTCGAGCAGGAAGGGGTCTACAGCCTGCCGGAGGCGCAGCTGGATCGCTTCTCGATGATGCTGCGGGTCGGCTACCCGAGCGCCGGCGAGGAAGTCGAGATGCTGCAGGTGCGGATGCACCAGACGTCGATCGAGCGGCGGGTGTCGCCGTCCGACGTGCACGTGCTGCGCGAGTTCATTCACTCGACGGTCTATCTCGATCCCAAGGTGCTCGAATACATCGTCCGGCTCGGTCGCGCGACCCGCGACCCCGGCAGCGTCGGGCGCGGCGATCTGCGGGAGATGCTGCAGCTCGGCATCTCGCCGCGTTCCTACCAGCACATCCTGGCGCTCAGCCGGGTGACCGCCTTCCTGCACGGCCGCACCTGGCTGATGCCCGAAGACGTGAAAGAAATTTTCTGCGACGCGACGCGTCACCGCATCGCGCGGACCGTGCGGGCGCAGGCCGAGAACGTGGATGCCGACGCCATCCTGCAGGACCTGCTCACGGCGGTGCCGATTCCATGATCCCCGAGCACGTGATGAAGGAGCTGCGCTACATCGAACTCGACACCGGCCGGAAGATCCGCCACCAGCGTGTCGGCAGCTACCAGAGCCCGCTGCGCGGCCCGGGGTTCGACTTCGACGAGCACCAGCCCTACCGGCCGGGCGACGACGTCCGCCGCATCGACTGGAATGTGACGGCCCGTCTCGGCGCGCCCTTCGTCCGCCATACCCACGCCGAGCGCGAGATGAACGTGATGGTGGCGATGGACGTGTCGCGTTCGATGACGCTCGGCACGGCGACGCATTCCAAGCGCGAGATCATGACCTTCATCACCGCCTCGATTCTCTTTTCCGCGCTGTCGGATCAGATCAACACCGGGTTCGTCGCGTTCGGCGACAGGGTGCTGCTCTCGACGCAGCCGCGGCGCACGCGGGCGGCGGCGTGGTCGGTGCTTGAAGACGCCTGGGCGTTGAAGCCCTCGGCGTCGCAAACCCTGATGCTGCCACTGGTGCGGCATCTCGCGCTCACCCTGAAGCGCATGAGTCTGATCGTCATCGTCTCGGACTTCGTGACGGGCGACGAGGTGCTGGGCAGTCCGGAGCTGTCGCACCTGGCGCACAAGCACGACGTGGTGGCGGTGGTGCCTGAGGACCGCGCGGAGACCGAGTTGCCGGCCGGCGGCGGCTACCTGCACCTGCGCGACGTGGAATCTGGCCGCCGCGTGTCAGTCGGGCTCGGCCGCCGATCTCGTGCGCGTTACGCGGAGGCCATTCGTGAGCGGCACGACAGTCTGACGCGCGCCTTTTACCGGGTCCCGATGGACCACGTGTTCGTGCCGACCTCCGGCAGCCCCGTGCTGCCGGTGCTGTCGCTCTTTGCCAGGAGGAAAGCGTGATCCGCCGTCATCCGCTGTGCGGCTTCGTCCTCGCGGCCCTTGTGCTGGCGCCGCGCCCGGCCGCCGCACAGGCCGCCAGGCGCGCCCCTGCCGCCACGTCGCCACCGGCGTCCGCATCGGCTGCGGCGCGGCCCGTGGAGGTTCGCACGTGGGTCGATCGCACGGCCATCTGGGTGGGCGATCGCGTGACCTACGGGGTCGACCTCATCTGCGCGCGCGGGGTCGAGGTGCTGCTCGACGATCTCGCCAAGGAAAAGCTGCGCGTCAACGGGCTCGACGTGGTGAGCAGCGACACGACCACGACCGTCGACGCCTCCGAGCGGACGACCTACCGGCTGCGCTACGTGCTGACCAGCTATCGAGTGGACGTGCCGTCGCTCTCGATCGAGCCGCTGGCGGCGCGCTATTACGTCAGGCAGCCGGGCCAGCGCCTGCAGGACCTCGCGCCCGCTGGCGAGGTCGCGGTGCCGGGCGCGACCATCGCCGTCCGCAGCACGCTGCCGGACCAGCCCAGTTACGACCTTCGGGATGGCCGGGCGGCCGTCGCGCGTCATCCCGTTCTTGCCCGCGCGAAGTCGATCGGGCTGGCGTTCGTCGTGGTATCGATGGCACCGGCGGTGTTCGTGGCGGTCGCGCTGCTCCGCCGCCGGACGCGCCAGACTGGGCGCCATTCCGCGCGCCAGTCGCGGATGGATCACCGGGCCACGCTCGATCGGCTGCGGTCGCTCGAGGTCACGACCGACCAGGATCGGCGCAGGGCGTACGACGAGATCAGTGCCGCCCTGCGCCAGCATCTGGCGGCAACCTTGGGCGTGCCGGCGACCGGCCTCACGGCCGCGGAGCTGGACGCGGCGCTGGAGGTCGCCGGCGGCCGCGCGCCGCGTGCGACCGTCACCAGCCTGCTGGCCGCCTGCGACACGGCGCGTTACGGTCCCCCGCACGCGCTACCGTCGGCCGACGCCTGCCGCGACGCGCTGTCGGCGGCGGCGC
>JBKJRJ010000218.1:0-4706 GCA_046594705.1 Vicinamibacterales bacterium | reverse complement strand
GGGCGAGCCGATCGAGCACCGGGGTGCGCGCGGTCAGGTCGCCGTAGGCGCCAAGCCGGGGGCTCATGTCCTCGTTCGAAATCCAGATGATGTTCGGCCGGCGCGCCGGCGAGGCCGGAGTCTGCGAGGCGGGCCGGGAACCCGCGCCGGCGGCGCCGATGGTCGCGGCCAGAGCAAGAACAGGCCCGAGGATCGCGAGGCGTCTCATCGTCCGCTCATACGCCGCAGCCGGCGCTGCATGTCGGTCTGCAGGTCGAACATGCGCGTGGTGTCGGGACGGAGGCCAGTCAGCAGCGACACCCGGCTCGGGCTGCATAAGGGAAACTGGCTGTAGGCCCGGTCGAACCGCACGCCGCGCGCGGCGAGACGATCGAGGTTCGGCGTCTTGACCAGCGGGTGCCCGTAGCTCCCCATGTCGGTGTTCAAGTCGTCGGCCATGATGAGCAGCACGTTGGGCCGTCGCGGCTGCTCCGCAGACGCCGCCGGGACGCTGATCAGCGTCCCGGCGATGGCGATGGTCAAGAGGGCCGCGGGGATGTGTCGAGGCACGGGGGGCATGGTGGCACGGCTGCCCGCGCCGGGCAAGCGGCAAGGCGGGGACTGCCGTATAGTGCCCGAATGAGATCGGGCCGCGCAGGATGCTGTCTGGCGTAATCGAAGGGTTCTACGGCCCGCCATGGACGGACGGTGAACGCCTCGAGCTGTTGGACTGGCTGGCGGCGTGGGGCCTCAACACCTACCTCTACGCCCCGAAAGACGACCTCCATCAGCGAGCGCTGTGGCGCGAGCCCTATTCCGCGCCGGAGGCCGGCCGGCTGCGCGCGCTGATCCACGCCTGCGCGGCACGCAACATCCGCTTCGTCTACGGCCTCAGTCCTGGATTGGACATCCGGTACGGCGCCGAAGCCGAGCTCAATCACCTGCGCGATCGTGTCGAACAGATGATGGCGTTCGGATGCGGCGGCGTCGCGCTGTTGTTCGACGACATTCCCGAGGCGATGGACGCCGGGGACCTCGAACGGTGGGGATCACTGGCTTCAGCGCAGTGCCACGTCGCGAATGCCCTGTTCACGTGGCTGCGCGCCGGTCGTCGCTCCGCCCGGTTCATGTTCTGCCCAACCCCCTACTGCGGCCGCATGGCGGCGGCACAGCTCGGGGGCGACGGTTACCTCGCCATCGTCGGCCAGGAGCTGCTGCCCGAGATTGACATCTTCTGGACCGGGCCCGAGATCGTTTCTCGCGAGATCACGGTCGCACACGTGCGGGAGGTCGCGGCGGTGCTGCGGCGCAAGCCGATCATCTGGGACAACCTGCACGCCAATGACTACGACGGGCGCCGGTTCTTCTGTGGCCCGTATTCCGGGCGGCCGCTGGAGCTGCGCGCCGAAGTGAATGGCCTGCTCACGAATCCGAACAACGAGCTGCCGCTGAACTACGTGCCGCTGCGGACGCTCGCGCAGTTCGTGCATGCCTCGGGCTCGTGGGATCCGCGCGCCGCCTATTTGGCGGCGATGGGCGAGTGGGCGCCCGCTTTTTCGACGACCCGCGGGCCGGTCGCCGTCGAGGATCTGGTGCTGTTCGGGGACTGCTACTACCTGCCCCACGGGGAAGGCCCGGAGGCGGAGGCGCTGTATCGCGCGGCGTGCCACATGCTGGACGCTCGCGAACGGCCGGCCAACGCGGCGGCCTTTCGGGCGCTGGCGGGGCGCCTGCGTGCGTTCTGCGGCGCGCTGACCGAGCTTCGCCAGCGTCCGCTGTTTCACGCGCTGAGCCGGCGCGCCTGGGAACTGCGTGAGGCGCTGGAACTCCTGGAGGGCTTCGCGTCGGCGAAACCTGGAGAGGCCTTCCATGTCCCAGCCACCTACCGCGGCGGCCTGACGGCCCGCCTCGAGCAGTTGCTCGGCCAGCGGGTCGCGGAGCCATGAGTGACGCCACGATTCGCCTGGCGGCTGGCGGGGATAGGCCGGGCGCCTACCGGGTTTGTCTCGAGACCGGCGACCACGGGCAGGACGGCGAGCCGCTCTACCGCGAGGACCCGGATGCGTTGGGCCGGATCTTCGTCGGGCCGTACCTGGCCTTCGAGCCCGAACTGAGCCTCATCCTGGAGGACGACCAGGGCATCTGCGGCTATGCCCTGGCGGCGCTGGACTCGCGCGCCTTCTACGCGCGTTACGATCGCGAGTGGCGCCAGCAGCTCGCCGCGGACTTCCCGGCGCCGCATGGCGATGCGGAGCACTGGACGCCGCTGCAGCACGTCCATCACGCCTACCATCATCCGGATTATTTCTGCCCGGACCCCTACCAGGCCTACCCGTCGCACCTGCACATCGACCTGCTGCCCCGGGCGCAGGGGCGCGGGTATGGCCGGCGCATGATCGAGCAGGTGATGGCGCGGCTGCACGAACGCGGCTCGGCAGGAGTCCATCTCGGGGTCAGCACGCGCAACGTTCGTGCGCGCGCGTTCTACGCGCACCTTGGATTTCGCGAATTGACACGCACCGGATCGGAAGAGTCCGACTGCCTCTACATGGGGATCACACTCGGTTCGTGACCATGCCGACACTTGCACTGTTCGGAGGCACACCGATCCGCACGCGGCCCTTCACCGTCTGGCCGGTGTTCGGTACCGGGGAAGAAGAACGGCTGCTCCGCGTGTTGCGCAGCGGCCGCTGGGGCCGGTTGGACGGGCCGGAGGTGCCCGAGTTCGAGGAACGGTTCGCGGCCATGCACGGCTGCCGCCACGGCATCGCCGTCGTCAACGGCACAATGGCGTTGCGCATTGCGCTGATGGCGGCTGGCATCCGGGCCGAGGACGAGGTCATCGTCCCCCCGTACACCTTCGTCTCGACCGCCACGGCCGTTCTCGAAGCGAACGCGATCCCGGTGTTCGCGGATATCGATTTGCACACCTTCAACCTGGATCCATCCGCCGTGAGGACGGCGATCACCCCGCGTACCAAGGCCATCATTCCAGTGCACTTCGCGGGGCAGCCCGCCGAGATGGACGCGATCATGGCGCTGGCTGCCGAGCGCAGCCTTCTGGTGCTGGAGGACGCGGCCCACGCGCACGGCGCGACCTATCGGGGCAGCCCCGCCGGTTCGCTCGGACACATCGCCTCGTTTTCATTCCAGTCGAGCAAGAACCTTACCGCGGGCGAGGGGGGCATCATCACGACGAACGATGATGCGCTGGCGGAGGCCTGCCGCTCGATTCACAACTGCGGCCGTGTGCCCGACGGCGCGTGGTACGAGCACCACGTGGTATCGGGCAATTACCGGCTCGGCGAGTTCCAGGGAGCGGTGCTCAACGCCCAGCTCGATCGTCTCGAGGAACAGACGGAGCTACGCGAACGCAACGGCCGGCGCCTCGCCTCGCGGCTTGCGGCGCTGCCGGGCGTTCACCCGCAGCGGCGTCCTCCCGAATGCACGAGACACAGCCATCACCTGGTGATGCTGAGACTCGACAGCGCGGCGTTCGGTGCGTCCCGTGCGTCGGTGCTCGACGCGCTTGGCGCCGAAGGCATCCCCGCCTCCGCGGGATACGGCTACTCGCTGCCCGACCAGCCGCTCTTCCGCAACAAGGCGTTCGGACCGTTTCTGCCGCAGGCTGCCGGCAGGCTCGACTACCAGACGTCCAACTGCCCGAACAGCGACCTGATTTGCCGCGAGCAGGGCCTGTGGCTGGGACAGAACCTGCTGCTCGGGACCGAGGAGGACATCGACGATATCGCCCTGGCGTTCGAGAAGGTGCATGCGCACCGCAACGAGTTGCACCGGTGACCGGACGGGTGAGGGGCGCGCTGACTGCGCTCAGCGAGAACGTCTACCTGTCGGCCGTTCGCGCCGGCATGGTCGCGATCGTCCCGCTGACCATCATCGGAGGACTCTTCCTGATCGTCGCGCATCCGCCGGTGGCGGGCTGGGAGGCGCGCGTCGCTCCCTACGCGGCGATCCTGCAAATCCCGGTCACCGCCACCTTCGGGTTGCTCGCCGTGTTCGCCTGCCTGTCCATCGCCTACGATCTTGGCAGGCAACTGAAGCAGGAGGCGTTCCTCAGCGCCTCGATGGCCACCGCGATCTTCCTGATGATCCAGATCAACCCTGCGGACAGTACCTTTCGGATGAACGGGCTGGGGTCGAACGGATTGTTCACCGCCATCCTCATCGCGCTCGTCACCGTGCGCGTCCAGAAGTTCTTCGCCGACAGCAACTTCGTGATCCGGCTTCCCGCGAGTGTGCCGCCGATCGTGTACCAGTCGTTCCTGTCGCTGACACCACTTTTCTTCCTGGTCGTCTCGTTCTGGCTGCTGCGGTTCGTCGCCGGCATCGACATCGATGCCGCGGTTCGAGCCCTGTTCGCCCCGCTGGTGTTCGCGCTGAACACGCTGCCCGGCATTCTGGTCTACGCGCTGCTGGTGACGTTGCTGTGGTCGGTCGGGATCAACGGCGACAACGCGGTCGATGCGATCGTGGCGCCTGTGTTCCTGCAATACCTCGCCGCCAACGTGACGGCGATGACCGCAGGACAGCCGCTGCCCTACGTGACGGCGTATGGCTTCTTCACGACCTTCGTGAATGTCGGCGGGACAGGCGCCACGCTGGCCCTGGCGCTCGTGCTGTGGAACTCGCGGGAGCCGGGATACCGGAAGGTCAGCCGCCTGTCGCTGCCGACCCAGATCTTTCAGATCAACGAACCAATCTTTTTC
>JBKJRJ010000322.1:0-2866 GCA_046594705.1 Vicinamibacterales bacterium | reverse complement strand
CCGCGGTAGGAGCGGATGAAGTGGCTGGACTCGTCGATCGGCAGGTGTGACGCGTTGGCGCAGAACTCCGTCCAGATGCCGTCGGTCTTGAGGTACTGCTCGACGTTCGAGAGATAGAAGGCCGCCACCAGGGCGTTGCGGGCCTTGAGCCAGGCGCCGACGGCACGGAGCGCCTTGGGTCCGGCGAAGTTACCGACGACCGGCACGAGCAAATTTCTCGTTTCGAGGGCCTTCAGGGTCGCGAAGTGCTCTTCGCTTGCCAGGTAGCCGCGCAGCAGTCCGGCGGCGTCGGTGGCCAACATCAGGTCCGCGTAGGTTGGTGAATTCCTGCCGCCGCGGCCGCCGCCCCCGCCGCTCGACATCCAGTAGGTCAGGTCCGGCCCGAAGCGGCCGAAATACTCGTAGATATAGCGAATGCCCGTCTTGTCGTCCGGTTCGATCGGGAAGCCGTGCGTGGTCTGCAGGTGATCGATGATGGCCGTGAAGTTCTGCTCGAAGAGCGCTTCGTCGGGCGGGGCGGTCGAGAACGACTGGAAGATGTCGCGGACGTCCGACGCCGGGGTCAGGCCGTCGGGGCGCTGGCGCGAGAACAGGCGCGACACGAAGTCGGGGCGATCGGTCGACATCTCGAACAGCGCCTTGTACATCAGGTGCATGTCGAGGTTGCCCCGCCTGACGTCCACGATGATCGCCATCGCCGGCTTCAGCGCCGCGATATACGTGAAGTTCTGCTCCGGCCCCACGCCCAGGTAAACGCGGCCCGGTCTGACGACGTGAAGCAGCTCCGGGATGACGTGCTGCAGCCAGACCTCGTTCGACAGCAGGTTGTCAGATCGAAACGAGCCGTCCGGCTCCGACAGATCGGTGATCAGCTTCCAGAACTCGGCGTCCGACAGCCGCTCGGGAAGGCCCTTCGGCTCGCTCAGGGCAGGGCGCGTGGCGGCGACTGGGCTCGTGGCCGCAGCGGCCGCCGCGAGCCTCTTCGATCCGCTCTGCTCGTTCAGGGTCGGACGCGTGGGGGCGGCGGCGGGCGGCGCGGCGTGCTTCGCGCACGACGCGACGCCTGGCGCGAGCAGCAACACGAGGAACCCGGCGCCGGCACGTGAGCGGGTGAGCTTGTTCAACAGGTTGACCTCGCAGGCGAATCCTAACAGAATCCGAAGTGCCAACGGTGCCAGGCGTGCCGCAGGTGTACCGGTGAGAGTGACGCGGCGCACGTCCGAAAGGTCTCAAGAGTGACGATACCGAGCTCGACACGAATCCTTCTCGCGGCGGTGGCCGCGTTATCGCTGGCGGCCGGTGCCGCGACGAACGCAGGCCCAGCCGCGAGCGAGCCAGGTCAGTCGAATGCGCCCGCGCCCGTCGCCGATCGCATGACCGCCGACGTGCTCAAGGGGCTCGCCTTCCGCAGCATCGGCCCGGTGATTCAGACCGGCCGTGTCCAGGACATCGCCATCGATCCGAAGAACCCGAACATCTGGTACGTCGCGTCGGCGTTCGGCGGTCTCTGGAAAACCACCAACCGCGGCGGAACGTTCACCCCGATTTTCGATGACGGGGGCTCCTTCACCCTGTGCTGCGTGGTCATCGATCCGAAGAACTCGAACACGCTCTGGCTCGGCACCGGCGAGAACACGAGCCAGCGCAGCGCCCACTTCGGCGACGGCCTCTACAAGTCCACCGATGCCGGCAAGAGCTGGCAGCGGGTCGGGCTGGAGCACTCGGAGCACCTCGGGCAGATCGTCATCGACCCGCGCAACTCCAACGTGGTCTACGTCGCCGCGCAGGGACCGCTCTTTTCCGCCGGTGGCGAGCGGGGGCTCTACAAGACCACCGACGGCGGCACGACGTGGGCGCGCATCTGCACATCAGCGACGACACCGGGATCAACGACATCGTGTTCGATCCGCGCAACGCCGACGTGATCTACGCCTCCTCGTACCAGCGCCGCCGCCACGTCGGCCAGATGATCGGCGGCGGACCCGAAGGGGGCATCTGGAAGTCGACCGACGCGGGGAAGAAGTGGACGAAGCTGTTGAAGGGGCTGCCGAAGGACGACGTGGGGCGCATCGCGCTCGGCGTCGATCCGAAGAACCCGACGCGCGTCTACGCCATGATCAGCGCGAAATTTCCGCGCGGCGGCCGCGGCGGTGGTGGCGCGGCGGCGGCCCCGGCGCCGGCGGCGACCGTCGTGGACGAGCAGGGCTTCTATCGCTCCGACGACTCCGGCGCGTCATGGGCGCGCATCGGGAAGCAGGCCGTCGCCACCGGACGCGGCGGAGCCGGGAGAGGCGCCGCCGCGCAGGCGGCTGGTGCGCCTGCTGCGCCGCCGCCCCCTCAGGGAACCCAGGGGGCCGCAGGTGGGGCAACCGAATGGTATCGCGGCGGCGGCGCGGCGTACTACTTCGAGTTCTTCGTCGATCCGCATCGGCCCAACTGGATCTGGTCGATCAACACGAACCTGAACATCAGCAAGGACGGCGGCAAGACCTGGGAGACGCCGGACTTCGAAGGCAAAACCGGCATGCATGTCGACCATCATGTCGTCCGCTTCGATCCGGTTGATCCGAAGCACATCATCATCGGCAACGACGGCGGCGTCTACGAGACCTACGACGTAGGTGAGACGTTCCGCTTCTTCGCGAACCTCCCGATCACGCAGTTCTACCGCGTCTCGGTCGACAACGCGAAGCCGTTCTACCACATCTGCGGCGGCACGCAGGACAACTGGTCGTCGTGCGGCCCGTCGGCCAGCGCGAACCGCTGGGGCGTCCGCACCAGCGACTGGTACATCGTCGCCGGCGGCGACGGCTTCCAGACCCGCAGCGATCCCGAAGACCCGAACATCGTGTATGCCACGTCGCAG
>JBKJRJ010000341.1:0-5325 GCA_046594705.1 Vicinamibacterales bacterium | reverse complement strand
ATCGCCACCGCCGTCGAGATGCTCCTCAACCACCAGCACCTGACGATTCAGGATTCGGAAGCCGTGGCTGCTGCCGTGGCCAGCTTTCGCAGACGGCCGGCGTTGGGCTTTTCAGACTGCTTGGTGTTGGAGGTGGCTCGGAAAGCGGGTCACCTGCCCCTCGGCACGTTCGACCGCGATTTCAGCAAACTCGCTGGTGTCGAGAGGCTGTGACTCAGCACCGCCCCGAGGGCAGCCCAGCCAGACGCTGCCACGGCGGCGGCCGTAGTGGTCGGGTACTACAGTGGGCTCATTGAGCCGCAACGGTGGTGGTACGGCGCAACGACCACCGAGTACGCCTCACGACTCCGCGCTGCGCTTGGGCCGCATGTTCGCCTGCAGGATCCGCTTGCGCAGCCGAATGCTCTTCGGCGTTACCTCGACGAGTTCGTCGTCGTTGATGAACTCGATCGCCTGCTCCAGGCCGAGCTTGCGCGCCGGCACCAGGCGCATCGCTTCGTCGGCCGACGAGGCGCGCATGTTGGTCTGCTTCTTTTCTTTGGTGATGTTGATGTCCATGTCGGAGTTGCGCGCGTTCTCCCCGACAATCATCCCCTCGTAGACCTTCTCGGCCGGCTCGAGGAACATCTCGCCGCGCTCCTGCAGGTTCCAGATCGCGTAGGCGGTGGTGACGCCGGCGCGGTCCGATACCAGCGCGCCGGTCGCGCGGGCGGCAATGGCGCCGTGCCACGGCTCCCACCCGGCGAAGATGTGATTCATGATCCCGGTGCCCTTGGTCTCGGTCAGGAACTGGGAGCGGAACCCGATCAGCCCGCGCGCAGGAATGCGGAACTCGAGCCGCACCCGTCCGCTGCCATGGTTGACCATCTTGGTCATCGTCCCGCGCCGCGTGCCGGCCTGGGCGATGACAACGCCCTGGAAATCCTCGGCCACATCAATCACGAGGTCCTCGACCGGTTCCATCACCTTGCCGTCCACCACCTTGGTGACGATGTCGGGGCGGGAGACCTGCATCTCGAAGCCTTCGCGGCGCATCATTTCGATGAGGATCGAGAGCTGCAGCTCGCCGCGGCCGAGCACCTTCATCTGTTCGGGTGTGTCGGTCGGCTCGACCCGGATCGAAACGTTGCCGAGCAGCTCGCGGTCGAGGCGATCCTTGATCTGCCGTGACGTCACGAACTGGCCGTCGCGGCCCGACATGGGCGAGGTGTTGACGCCGAAGATCATCGACACGGTCGGCTCGTCGATCGCGATGACCGGCATCGCCTTGCGGTGCTCGACGTCGGCGATGGTTTCGCCGATCGTGATGTTCTCGAGGCCCGCGATGCAGACGATATCGCCCGCGGCGGCCTCGTTGACCTCGACGCGCTTCAAGCCGTCGAACGCGAACAGCTTGGTGATCTTGGTGTCGTTGAAGCTGCCGTCCAGCCGGCAGACGGTGACCGGGTCCGACACCTTGACGGTGCCGTTGAAGATGCGGCCCACCGCGATCCGCCCGAGATAATCGCTCGAGTCGAGATTGGCGACCAGAATCTGCAGCGGCTTGGTGGCGCTGCCGCGAGGCGCCGGGACGTGCTCGATGATCGCCTCGAACAACGGCCGGAAGTCCACGCCAGGGGTCGCCATCGACATCGATGCGGTGCCGGCCTTGGCGCTGGCATAGATGACCGGGAAGTCGAGCTGGTCCTCAGTGGCGTCGAGATCGATGAAGAGGTCGTAGATTTCATTCAGCACTTCCTGCACGCGGGCGTCGGGACGGTCGATCTTGTTGATCACGACCATCGGCGGCAACCGCCGCTCGAGCGCCTTGCGCAGCACGAACCGGGTCTGGGGCAGCGGGCCCTCCGATGCGTCCACCAGCAGCATGACCGCATCGACCATCGACAGGGTGCGCTCGACCTCGCCGCCGAAATCGGCATGGCCCGGCGTATCGCAGATATTGATCAGCGTGTCGCCGTAGTGCACCGCGGTGTTCTTGGCCAGGATGGTGATGCCGCGCTCGCGCTCGAGGTCGGTATTGTCCATCGCGCGCTCGGCCACGCGCTCGTTGCTGCGAAAGGTGCCGCTCTGCCGGAGCAGGCCGTCCACCAGGGTGGTCTTGCCGTGATCGACGTGGGCAATGATGGCGACGTTGCGCCGAAGCGGGTTGGCGATCTCAGAAGAGCTTGAACGTGACGAAGGCATCTAAACAGTATACAGGGTTGAGGTTGCAGGATGGCGGGTTGCGGGTGGGAAAAGATTCACCGGACTCCCACCGCCGATCAACCGATTCAGCCCTGGTTGCGTCATATTCCTGACAGTGGAGGCCGGCTTCCGCGCGACGCCCGATTCGGATCTCGTAGCCCGCGCGGCGGCCGGTGACGGCGCCGCGTTCCACGCGCTGGTCGAGCGTCATCGGGCGATGGTCTATCGGCTGGCTCACCAGTTCGCCGGCAACCACCACGATGCCGAGGACATCGCGCAGGACGTCTTCCTCAAGGTCTACCGCTCGCTCGACCGGTTCAGGCACGACGCGCAGCTGACCTCGTGGCTCTACCGGATCGTGATGAACGCGTGCATCGACCACAAGCGGCGGCAATCGCCGGCCGGCTGGGCGCCGTTTACGGAAGAGGCGGAAATGCAGATGGTGAACACGCCGGCGGCGGATCCCGGCCCTGAAGATCGGGCCTACGGCGGGCAGTTGGGGGATGTGCTCGCATCCGAGATCGCGCGTCTGCCGCCGGGACAGCGCCTGGTCTTCGCCATGCGGCACCACGAGGGATTGAAACTGTCGGAGATTGCCGGCGCGCTGGGCCTCGCCGAGGGGACGGTGAAGCGCCAGCTCCATGCCGCCGTCCACCGGCTGCGCGCGGCGCTGACCCGCGCCCGCGTCACGACGGGAGGGCGCGCATGAGCGTCTGCGAGTGGTTCGGGTCAGCCGAGGTCGAACGGTATTTCTATGGCGAGCTCGATCCGGCCGGGCGCGCCCGGCTTGACAGTCACTTCCGCGGCTGCGCGGCCTGCCGCCAGCACCTCGAGGATCTCGACGCCATCAGGGGCGCGCTGGCCTCGCGCTCGAGAGTGGACGCCCCGCCGGCCGGAGACTGGTCCGGCTTCATGCGCCGGCTCGACGTCTCCGTCGCGCGGCCGACGCGTCACGCGCCCGGCGTCGCCACTCAGCGGTCCGCAGACGGCGGGCGCGTCCGAGCATCGCGGCGCTGGAGCCGTGGGTCCCTGGTCGCCCTTGCCGCCACACTGGCGCTGGTCGTGATGGGCGCGGTGATGGCTGCGCGGCTCCGTCCCGTTCCGGCTCCCACCGCAGGCGGGCCACCGCCCGCCGCCGCCTCAGTGCACAGCGCGGAGGCGCGGCCCGATCACGCGCTCCGCGAGGCCAGCGCCGAACACCTCGAGCGCTCGAAGCTGGTGGTCCTCGGGCTCGCCGCCCGCGACCCTCAGGCCCGGGCGGAAGACTGGCAATACGAGCGGGCGCTTGCCGGGACGCTTTTGAGCGAGACGCGTCTCTACCGGCAGGCGGCGCTGCAGGACGGCGTGCAGGATGTCGAGCGGGTGATGCGCGACCTCGAGACGGTGCTGCTCGAAGCCTCCATGAGCAACGCTCACGATCGCGCGGCGCTCGCGCGCGTGCAGCGGCTGATCGCCCGGCGCGATCTCGTACTGAAGATGCAGGTGGTATCCGCCGCCGGCGCGGCAGGAGACTGAGGCAGACATGAGGATGCGAATCCGGGTGGTTATCGTGGGTGTCGCGGCAGCGCTGGCGCTGGGTGGGATGGCCAGCGCCTCGGCGCCGGACTCGAAGCGCATGGAGCGCGCCAAGGGATTCATCGCCGACGAACAATGGGCGCGGGCGATCGTGGAACTGCAGGCGGTGGCCGACGATCAGCGAGAGGCGAATCGCGACGAGGCGCTGTTTTGGCTGGCCCAGAGCGAGCACGAGATGGGCGACCAGCCGGCCGCGATCCAGACGCTGACCCGACTCGAACGGTGGTTCCCGGCGAGCCGCTGGGTCCGGCTCGGGCGCTCCCTGCGAGTCGAAATCGCGCAGCGCCTGAAACGTGACGACGTGCTGTGGGCGGTTGACGCCGCCACCGCCGCTTCCCGGGCCGCGGCCTTCCGGCCGCCCGACGGCCGCCATGGCCCCGTTGCTACCCCCACCGGCGATGTCCAGACCCGCACCACCCGCACCACCCACACCACCCGCGCCCGCCGCCACGCCGGCGGCGATCGCCCTGCCGGCGCCGCCCGCTCCTCCCCGCGAGCCGTCCCGTGAGCCGTCCCGCGGCCGATCGCGTCCCGGTGCCGTGGCGATGGGTATGCCGCCGCCGGCAGTTCAGCCACCCGCGGTGCTCTTGCCGGGCGCAGAGTATTTCCTGCCGCTGACGCCGTATCCGCCGGACACCGATCTTCAGATCGAGGCGCTTCACGGCCTGCTCGAACAACACGGCGAGCGCGTCATCCCACTGCTGCGGGAGATCGCGCTCGACGGCGCCAGCCCCGACGAGGGCCGCCGCGCCGTGCTGGTCCTGGCGCGCTCGCGGCGTCCCGAGGCGCGCCAGACCGTGACCGAGGTCGCCACGCGAGGGCCCGAACCCGTGCGGCTCGCGGCCATCCGGGAGATGGGGCGGTTCGACGGCGCCGGCGTCGCCGCGGAGCTCATGCAGGTGTACTCGAGCGCCACCACCCCCCGCGTCAAGCGCCAGGTGGTGTCGTCGCTCGGCGAGCGGGCCGACAACACCTCACTGCTCCGGATCGCCAGGCTGGAGTCTGACATCGCCGTCCGCAACGTCGCCATCATCACGCTCGGCCGCCTGCCCGATGCACGCCCGCAGTTGCGCCTGTTGTACGGACAGGCGCCACCGGAATCCCGCATCGCGGTCCTCTCGGCGCTGTTCTCCTCGAAGGATGAGGACGAGCTGATCCGCATCGCCACCGTGGAGAAGGAACCGATGCTGCGCGCCCGCGCGCGCCTGCAGCTGCGCCTGCTCGCGACCCCCAAGGCGATCAAGTTCCTGGCAGAGAACCCGTGAGGCCCGCGGTGGTTGGTGGTTCGTCGTTGGTGGTTCGTCGTGAGGGTGGTCTCACGCAGTCCACAACCAGCCCCCCGCGAACCGCCCCCCCGCGAACCACCAACCACGAACCACCAACCACGAACCACCAACTTGATATAGTCGCGGCGTATGTCCGCGTCTTACGGGGACGGTTCGAATCCGCTACTCGACGGCTTGCGCATCGAGCCGACCCCCGAGCCCACGGCGCTCGTCATCTTCGGCGCCTCGGGCGATCTCACCCGGCGCAAGCTGCTGCCGGCGATCTACAAGCTGGCGCTCG
>JBKJRJ010000303.1:0-14856 GCA_046594705.1 Vicinamibacterales bacterium | reverse complement strand
GTGATCGGCTCTCCGGCCTTGCACATCGGGCAGTCCGACGCGGCGACGTTGTCCGGCGCCTTGTACTCCGCCAGCGCGTAATTGGGCACGCCGACGTCGATCATCGCCTCCATGCGATCGCAGATCTGCACCGTGGCCAGCACCGTGCCGCCAGCCCCCCGCACGAGCTCGGCGCAGCGCTGGAAGGTCTTGCCGGTGTTCCGCACGTCGTCGGCAATCAGCACCCGTTTGCCGGCCATCTCGGTCGCGTAAAAATGCCGCAGGCTGAAGTCGTGATCGCCTCGGCTGCTGAAGGGAGCGAAGCTGCAGGGGGGATGAGTGAGCGCGCGGCGCCCGTCGAGCAGTCCCGCCAGGGTGTGCGCCAGCAGGGCGCCGCCCATCACGGGGCCGGCCACGACCTCGGTCTGTTCGAGCAGCTCGCCGGGCAGGACGTCCAGCAGGTCCTGGGCCAGCCGCCAGATCGTCGAGGGGTGGCGGAACAGCTGGTGCGCGTTCAGGTAGACCCGGCCGTGGAACCCGTTGCCGTAGTCGAAGTGCCCGTTGCGCATGAGCACTTCGAATTGTTCGAGCTGCCGGAGCGCCTGCTGGCGCAACTCATCTTTCCTGCTCACGAGAAGACCTCATTCAGGTACACGATACGGCCGCCCACGATGGTGGCCACCACCGCCCCCTTGAGTTGCCAGCCGTCGAAGGGGGTGTTCTTCGACTTCGACTTCAGCGCGGAGGCGAGGACGGTGACCGGCGCATCCGGCGCCAGGATGGTGATGTCGGCGGGCGCCCCGTCGGCCAGCGAGCCGCCCGGCAGCCGGAACACGCGGGCCGGGCCGGTCGACAGCAGCTCGATGGCTCGCGACACACCGATCCGCCCCGCGTGCACCAGCCGATCGAAGACCAGCGGCACGCAGGTTTCGAGCCCGACGATGCCGAAGGGCGCGCGGTCGAACTCGACGAGCTTCTCGTCGGCGTGGTGCGGCGCGTGGTCGGTCGCGATAGCGTCCACCGTGCCGTCCACGATCCCCTCCAGCATCGCGTCTCGGTCCGCGGCCTCCCGCAGCGGTGGGTTCATCTTGACGTTGGTGTCGTAGCGCACCGGGGTCTCGAGCGATTCGTCCGTCATCACGAAGTGATGCGGCGCCACCTCGCAGGTCACGTTCCGCATCCCGCGCGCCTTGGCGGCGCGAACCGCGCGGATCGACTGCCGGGCGCTCATGTGGCAGACATGGTACGGACCGCCGGTCAGCTCCGCCAGTGCAATGTCGCGCTCGACCATGATCGATTCCGCCACGCCCGGTATGCCGCGGAGGCCCAGCCGCGCCGCGTAGAAGCCCTCGTGCGCCACGCCGTCGCCCTTGAGTGAGGGGTCCTCGCAGTGATCGACGATGGGAACGCCGAGCATGCCGGCGTATTCGAGCGCGCGCCGCATCAGCAGCGCGCTCGCGACCGGACGCCCGTCGTCGGTGAACGCCACGCAGCCGGCGGCGCGCTGGGCGCCGAGCTCGGACATCTGCTCCCCTTTCGAGCCCATCGAGACGGCGCCGATCGGATAGACCCGCGCGAGGTTGGCGCCGGCGGCTTTGCGGAGGATCAACTCGGTGATGCCCGGATGGTCGTTGACCGGATCGGTGTTCGGCATGCACGCGACCGCGGTGAAGCCACCCGCCACCGCGGAGGCCACCCCGGTGGCGATGGTTTCCTTGTGCTCCTGCCCGGGCTCGCGCAAGTGGACGTGGATGTCGATCAGGCCGGGGGCCACGATCCAGCCGGGCTTCACCACGAAGACCTCGGCGCCGTCGGCCGGCAGCCCTTTGCCGATTCGCGACACCCGTCCGTTCTCGATCAGGATGTCGAACTCGCCGTCGCGCCCGCTTCCCGGGTCGACGACTCTTCCGCCCTTCACCAGCAGCTTCATCACGAAATCCTTGGCGCCTGGCCCGGCACCGATTCGGCGCCGGCGTCCTGGCCGGCGAGCAGATAGAGCACGGCCATGCGGACCGCGACACCGTTGGTGACCTGCTCGAGGATGACCGAGTAGGGCCCGTCCGCGACCTCGGAGTCGATCTCGACGCCGCGGTTCATCGGACCGGGATGCATGATGATGACGTCCGGTTTCGCGCGGCGGACCCGCTCGGGCGTAAGGCCGAAGAGCGTGAAGTACTCGCGCGTGGACGGAATGAAGTGTCCGTGCATCCGCTCGTGTTGAATGCGGAGCATCATCACCACGTCGGCGTCCGCCACCGCCTCGTCAATCGAGGTGGTCGGCCGCACGCCGAAGCGCGCCAGCGCCGGCGGCATCAGGGTGGCGGGGGCACAGGCCCAGATCTCCGCGCCCATCTTGTTGAGCAGCAGCACGTTCGAGCGCAGCACCCGGCTGTGGAGCAGGTCGCCGACGATCGCGACCTTGAGCCCGTCGAGCCGTTGCTTGTGCTCCCGGATGGTGAAGGCGTCGAGCAGCGCCTGGGTCGGATGCTCGTGCATGCCGTCGCCGGCATTGATGATCGCGGACCGGCAGAGCCGTGCCAGCAGATGCGGCGCCCCCGACGAAGCATGGCGCATCACGATCATGTCGGGGGCCATCGCCTCGAGGTTGCGCACGGTGTCGAGCAGCGTTTCGCCTTTCGTCACGCTCGATTGCGCGACGGCGATGCTCAAGGTGTCGGCGCTCAACCGCTTCTCGGCGACCTCGAAGGACATCCGGGTGCGCGTGCTCGGCTCGAAGAACAGGTTCACCACCGTGCGGCCGCGCAGCGCGGGCACCTTCTTGATCGGCCGCGCGGCGATCTCGGTCATCGCCTCCGCGGTGTCGAGGATCAGCGAGATTTCGTCCGGTTCGAGGTCGGCGATGCCGAGCAGATGGCGCGAGCGCAGCATCAGGCGCCCTCCGGTTCGTCGAGCAGCACTTCGTCGTCGCCGTCGATTTCCTGCAGGCGGACCCGGACGCTCTGCTTCAGCGACGTCGGCAGGTTCTTGCCGACGTAGTCGGCCTTGATGGGCAGCTCGCGGTGGCCGCGATCGACGAGGACGATCAGCTGGATCGAGCGCGGCCGCCCGAAGTCGATCAGCGCGTCGAGGGCGGACCGGATGGTGCGCCCGGTGTAGAGCACGTCGTCCACCAGGAGGATCCGTTTGTCGTCGATCGAGAACGGGATCTCGGTGCGGCGGACGACGGGTTGCGGGCCTACCGCGTGACGCATCAGATCGTCGCGATACAGCGTGATGTCGAGGGTGCCGGTCGGCACCTCCTCGTGATTGATGTCGCGGAGGATGTGGGCGAGCCGGCGAGCCAATGGCACGCCCCGCGTGCGGATACCGACGAGCGCCAGATCGCTGGTGCCGCGGTTACGCTCGAGAATTTCGTGGGCGATTCGTGTGAGGGCGCGGGACATCCGGTCCGCGTCCATGACCTGGGACATGTTCGGCACCTCTTCGCGGCCTCACGGGACCGCAGTTAAAGAGTCGGACCTCAAGCATAGCATCCTGATCGAGGATCAGGGACGCGGGATCCGTATCTCGTACCATTCGCCGTTGAGCACCAGCGGTACTGCTCCAGTCCACGACACCCCCGAGGAGCGGGGCTGGTAGTCGTCGCCGATCCCGTAGACCCGGTTCACGCGAGTGAGCACCACGCCGGAGGGCCCGGCGGGGGCCGGCACGTCCGCCCGCGGAGGCAGCGAGTACGCTTTGAAGCGGATCGCGTCGGGCGCGCCGGCGCCCACGGGCAGCGGCACCCCGCCCCGGAAGCAGCCGGTGCGGACGATCCGGAAGCGGGTCAGCCCGCGGTCCGCGTCGAACCAGTGCGCGGCGCCCGACGCATCCGTTGCGCGCAGGGAAAAGCTCACCGCCGCGTGCTGCAGCTCCGTGCACGCTTCGACGAACACGAAGCGGCGCGGATCGGGGATCCGCCCGGATCCCGGTGCCGCGTCGTCCGCGAGCTTGTGCTCGCGGACCAGCTCCTTCGCCGCAAGCGTATAAATCCACGGGTGCGCGTCCATCACCACCTCGCGCGACACGTCCGTCAGGTCGAATTTCTGCGGCTGGGGCGCGTAGCGCACTGCCGCGGCACCGGACTCACTCACCATATTGTTGTCGGTCGACACCCACTGGAGCGGATGCGCCCCTTCGTGGCGGCCGCCAAACGCCGGCACCTCGTGGTCGGGGCCCTGGAACTCCTCGGCGATCACCTGCCCCTGCCGGTTCAGCGTCACCCCGTAGACAAACTCCAGATCCGTGGTGCGGCCCCACGTCGCCATCAGGCGGTCGGTCGCGGTGCCGCCGTCCTCATTGGTGAAGATTGCGGAATAGCGGAACTGGCGTCCTCTGGCTACGGGCACGATTTCGTACCACATGAACACCGGCACGTCGGTGAACTTGCCGATCGTGTTGGGCCGCGCGTACAGGATCGGCGCCATCGACTGCGCGACGTAGTCGTCGCCCGCCGGCGTGATGACCACGATCTCCACTTTTGCCAACACCGGCGCACCGGCCTGTCGCGCCGACAGCGCGGGATCCGCCTCGATCCGGAGGCGGTGCTCGCCGGCCGTCACGGGGCCGAGGGTGACGTGGTAGTCGGCATCCTGCGCGCCGCGAGCCAACAGCAGGTGCTGGGAATAGCGCCCGTCGATCAGGATGCGCAGCGCCGCCGCCTCGCGACCCTCTACCGCCCAGTCGCAGCCGCCGCAGGAGGCGTGGACGACGGCGATGGCCTCGCCGGCCGCCGACACGGTGAATGGCTGGTCGACGGTGGGCGGCCCCGCCGGGGCCTGTTGGCGGGCCGACAGGATCACGGTCAGCAACGCGAGCAGGACAGTCATCCCGCTCATGCTACACGACCGCTCCCGCGTCAGCGTCCGTGCGAGGGAATGAACGTGATCGGACGCTCAGCCGTGAAGGCGGACGTGAAGAGGTCCGCCCGGGCATAGCCGTCCATGTCGCGGCCCACCGGCAAGCCGAGGAAATACAGGATCGTCGGGGTCACGTCCACGATCGAGCCGCGCTGCTTGCGGCCGGCCGCCACCGGCGTGCCGAACGCCAGCACGAAGCCGTCCGGGGCATGCTCGTGAGTGCCGCTGACCTCGGGGTCCCTGAGCACGCGTCCCGCCAGGTGCTTGATCGTGCTGACGGGCTGCATCCCGAACCCCGACACGACCAGCAGCAGATCGCCGGGCGCCTGGCGCTCGATCGCCGCGCCGATCTCGCTGTCGATCGACGCGTAGGCGCGGTCCAGCACGAGACCGTATTGCTGCCGCTCTTGGTCCGAGACGTCCCCGATGTCACGCGGTTGCGCGTATTTCAGGTACTGATGGCCCGCCGTGTCGAGTCCCTGAAATCGCACCGCCTCGAACTGGACGGGGTGCTGCGCGATGACGGCCCTCGCCGTACGGCTGTAGAACTCGTCCCATTGCTGCGCCCCGGTGGATCCGGCGAAGGCGTCGCGCGCGACCGGCAGAATCTCGGCCGGGTAGATGGCGCGCAGATCCGGCTCGATCATCGATCCGATCAGCCGATGAAACCGATCGGTGACCAGGAATCCGGTCATTGCCTGGGCCGGATACGTCAGCGGCCAGCGGACGATGCCGGCGCTGAGACCGTAGTCGCCGAGGATCTCCCACAGCGGGCGGGCGCGCCACGCCGCCATGGAATTGGGCCGATCGCGGACGACGCCGAGTCGCACCAGGGTGTGGGAAAAACAGTGAGCGGGCAGCAGATCGAGCGGGCGATCGTCGCCGCGCGCGAAATACGACGCGGCTGAGCGCACGCCGTTTTTCGCGGGATACATGCCGGTCGCCACTGCCGCCCACACCGGATCGGGCTGGGTCGGCCGGATGGTGGCGAGGTCCATTGACGCCCCGGTGTCGAGCATGCGCCCGAAGTTCGGCAGGCGGCCCGCCGCCACGCGCGGCCAGACGAACTCGAGCGACGCGCCGTCGAGCAGCAGTACCGTGATCCGCGCGGACTCGCGCGGCGGCGGCGGCGTCAGCGTCACGCGCCGGGCGCCGAGCGGCAGCGATCCGCCCGGTCCGCGCGCGGCAATCGGCAACGCCAGCGATCCGGTCACCGCGATCGCCAGCAGTGCCGCGCCGACCCGGCTGCCCCGCCGCCCGAACGAGTAGTGCGCGATCGCGATGCCGACCAGCACCACCGCTGATGCCGTCGTCGCCGCCGCCCCAAACGCGAATCGGCGCGACGCGGCTTCATCGAACACGGTGGGAAAGCCGTTGAGGTTGAGCCACATCAGGGTGGCGGCGACCGCCGCCGCCGCGGCCGAGAGCCAGGCCAGCAGCCGCACGCTGATCCAGCCCGGCGAAAAGAGCTGCACGCTCACGAACTCGCGCAACAGCATGGTGACGTAGAACAGCAGCGCGAGATGGAAGCCGTAGAACGCGCCGAGCGTCACGTACCAGCGCCACACGGTGTGCGACGCCAGCGGCACTTGCGGATTCAGCTGCAGCAGCAGGATCGTCAGGTAGGCGGCTCCCAACGCGCCGGCGAGCAGCGAGTTGGTGAACAGCCGCAGAAACCGCATGGAGCCAAGTGTATACTTCGCGTATGGCCGTAGACATCGACGCCACGGTGATCGCGAACCGTCGGTTGTCGGCGGACTACAACGTGCTCTCGTTCGCCGCGCCGCAGATCGCCGAGACCGCCCGCCCCGGTCAGTTCGTGATGATCAAGACGTCGGGCGGACACCACCCGTTGCTGCGCCGGCCGTTCTCGATTTTCGAAATTCTCCGCGACGACGCCGGCCGCTTGGCGGGTGTCTCCATCTTCAACAAGCGCGTCGGCGCCGGCACCACCCTGCTGTCGCGCGTCGAGGCGGGCATGCGGCTCGCACTGCTCGGCCCGCTCGGACGGCCCTTCGAGCCGGTCGATCCCCCCGCCGAGGCGTGGCTGATCGCGGGCGGCGTCGGCCTCGCGCCGTTCGTCACGCTCGCCGCCGCGCTGGCGGCGCGGCAGACCCGCACCACGCTGTTCTACGGGGCGCGGCGCGCCGACGAACTCTATTGCGTCGAGCTGTTCGACGCCCTCGGGGTGACGATCGTGCTCGCCACCGAAGACGGCAGCCGCGGTGCGCACGGCCGGATCACCGCCCCGCTCGGCGACGCGCTGGCGGCGCGGCCGCTGGGCAATCCGGTCAAGCTCTACGTGTGCGGCCCGACCCCGATGATGCGCGCCTGCGCGCAGCTGGCCGACAGCCATGGCCGCGCCTGCGACGTGTCGCTCGAACAGGTCATGGGCTGCGGCCTCGGCGGCTGCTACAGCTGCGTGGTCCTCGCGCGCGGCGCCGGCGGCGGTGCCCCGCATCACACCCGCAGCTGCATCGACGGCCCCGTGTTCGACGCCCAACGCATCGTCTGGGACGCGGTGGCAGGACACTGATGGACCTCTCGGTCACGATCGGCTCGCTGACGCTGGTCAATCCGCTGATCGCCGCCAGCGGCTGCTTCGGCTACGGCGTCGAATACGCCGACATCGTCGATCTCTCGAGTCTCGGCGGCGTCGCGGTGAAGGGTCTCTTCCTCGCCGAGCGCGAAGGACATCCGCCTCCCCGCATCGTCGAAACCCCGTCCGGCATGCTCAACGCGATCGGCCTGCAGGGCATCGGCGTGCACCGCTTCATCAGTGAAGGATTGCCCGCGCTGCGCGCGCGCGGGGCGGTCGTCGTGGTCAACGTCTGTGGCACGACGCTCGATGAGTACGTCGAGGTCAGCCGCATCCTCTCCGACGCCGAGGGGGTGCATGCCATCGAGCTGAACATCTCCTGCCCCAACATCAAGGAGGGCGGCATCACGTTCGGGTGCAGCCTGCCGGGCACTCACGCGGTGGTCAGCGCCGTGCGCAAGGTCACGCGCCTGCCGCTGATTCCCAAGCTGACGCCGAATGTCACCGACGTCGCCTCGTTCGCGCGCGCCGCGGAAGACGCGGGCGCCGACGCCGTGTCGCTGGTCAACACGTTCCTCGCTATGGCGATCGACGTCCACACCCGCCGCCCGAAGCTGAGCAACATCGTCGGCGGCCTGAGCGGCCCCGCGATCCGTCCCATCGCGGTGCGGATGGTCTACGAGTGCCGCCGCGCGGTGAAGATCCCGATCATCGGCATGGGCGGCATCGCGACCGCGGACGACGTGCTGGAGTTCATGATCGCGGGGGCCAATGCGGTGCAGGTCGGCACGATGAACTTCGTGGATCCGTTCATCTGGAGCAAACTGCTCGACGGCGTTCGCGCCTACATGGCCACCCACGGCATCGCGCGCCTGCAGGATCTGGTCGGCACGGTCGACACCAGCGCGCGCGACAAGATGTGGGTCAGCTCGTGAAAGACCGGATACTGGTCGCCCTCGACGTGGCGACGCGCGACGAGGCGGTGCGACTGGCCGATTCGCTGCGGGGCGCCGTCGGCGGATTCAAGATCGGGAGCCGTCTGTTCACCGCCGAAGGTCCGGCGATGGTGCGCACGCTGGTCGAGCGCGGCGATCGGGTGTTCCTCGACCTCAAGTTCCATGACATCCCCAACACGGTGGCCACCGCCGTGGCGGCCGCCACCGAGCTGGGTGTGTGGATGGTGAACGTGCACGCCAGCGGCGGGACAGCCATGATGCAGGCGGCGCGATCGGCCGCCCACGACACCGCAGCCCGGCGACACGCGGCCCCCCCGCTCGTCATCGCCGTCACCGTTCTCACCAGCATGAGCCCGGCGACGCTCAGGGAAGCGGGCGTGGAGATCGATCTGATGGATCAGGTGCTCCGCCTCGCCGAGCTGACGCGCGAGGCCGGTCTGGACGGCGTGGTGGCGTCCCCGCGCGAAACCGCCGCCATCCGCGCGCGGTGCGGCGAGGGGTTTGCGATCGTGACGCCCGGGATCCGCGGCGGAGCGGCCACCTTTGGGCAGGCCGGGGCGAAGGACGATCAGGAGCGGACCATGAGCCCGGCGGACGCTGTCGCGGCGGGCGCGAGCTACCTGGTGGTGGGACGGCCGATTATCGCCGCGAACGATCCGGTGCAGGCTGCCGCTGCGATCGTGAGCAGCCTCGGGGTGACGAGTTAGCAGTTAGCAGTTTGGAGAACACAGAGCTCCCCGTCTTTCTGCTAACTGCAAACTCTTATTTCGCTGTGATCACGAAGTGACCGCGGCGGTTCTGCGACCAGCAGGATTCGTTTTCTTCGCTGCAGAACGGGCTTTCCTTGCCCTTGCTGACGACCGTCACGCGGTCGGCGCCGAGGCCGAGGTTGACGAGGTAGTCGCGGACGGCAGCGGCGCGACGCTCCCCGAGCGCCAGGTTGTACTCGGCGCTGCCGCGCGAGTCGGCATGCCCCTCGATCATCACCTTGACACTGGCCCAGCGCTTCATCCAGTCGGCGTCCTTCTGCAGCGCCGCCTTCTGATCGTCACCGACCTGAGCGGAATCGAGCGCGAAGAACGCGTCGGTCATCGGCTTCTCGCGATTCAGATCGTCGACCGACTTGCGCGCGAAGATCTCGTCCTCAGTCAGCGGCACGGGCGCGGGATCCCTCGGCGCCGCCGGGGGCGGCGGGGGGGGCGGGGGCGTCGTCCTGGGCTGTTCGGCGACGGGCGGCGGGGCGGCCGGGGCCGGGGCGGGCTTCTTTTTTGCGCACGCGCTGACACCGACCACGGCGGTCAGGGCGATTGCGGCGAATACGCGTGCTCCACGTCTCATCTCTGAATCTCCTGCGCACAATGTAGAATTTACGCGTTCAAGCTTATCACGATGGATCGTTTACTCGAGGCCACCGCGCGCGCCGAGCGCGACCACTTCTGGTTCCGAGGCTTCCGGCGGTTCGTCGAACCGCTCGTCGCCGGCGCCGCCCGCGGCGCGCGTCCCGAGATCCTGGATTGCGGCTGTGGCACCGGGCACAACCTGCACCTGCTCCGGAAGCACGGTCGTGCCTACGGTATCGACCTGTCCTGGGCCGGACTTCAGTACGCCCGCTCGCAGGGGGAACGTCAGGTGGCGCGCGCCTCCGCGGCGCGCCTCCCTTTCGGCGATGCCCGGTTCGACGTCGTCACCTCGTTCGACGTGATCTATTCGCTCGACGACGTCGTGGAGCGGGCGGCGATGGCGGAGATGTTCCGGGTGCTGAAGCCTGGGGGCACGCTGATCCTGAATGTCGCGGCGCTCGAGGCGTTGCGCGGCAACCACTCGGTCCTGTCCGGCGAAGTGCGGCGCTACAGCAAGCCTGATTTGCGTCGCCGGCTGGAAGCCGCGGGATTCCTCGTGACCCATAGCACCTACACCAACTGCTCGATTCTCCCGCTGGTCGCCATGACGCGGCTGATACAGCGTCTGCGCGGGCATGTCGAGTCGCAGGAGGAGATCACGGTGCCGGCCGCCCCGATTAACGCGCTGCTGTCGGGCCTGCTGGCGCTCGAAGCCGCGGCACTGCGGGTGGTGAACATGCCCATCGGCAGCTCGCTGCTGGCAGTCGCGACGAAGCCGCTATAGGGAGGGCGATTCATTCGCGTTCACCGGGACGATCTCGCGCAGAGAGCGCCGACCAGCCGAGGCCGGGGCGGCACGCCGTCAGGTGTGGCCGCCGGCCTGCCGCCGCTAATCAACCAGGACGCGGTAGATCCGGAGGGCGAGGTGGCGCTGGTCGCCGGCGCCGCCGGGGACGAAGAACTTCGAGCTGATGAGCGTGACGCGGCCGTTCGCGGCAGCGAGCAGTTCGGCCGGCAGCGTCACCGCCTGCTCGAAGTCGCCCGACGGATCGAACGTGGCCACTTCGCGATCGCCGATCAGCACGCGCACGTGCGGCGTCTCGTCGAAGTAACGCCGCGGATCGTCGCCGGCGAGCCGTAACGTGACGGCGCGTCCGATCGGCCGGACCCAGAGGTCCGCCTTTTCGCTCATCCATCGCCACGATTGCCCTTCCCCCGCGTTGAACTCAGGCTCCTGCCACCCGGCGTCGAGGCCGACCATGGGCACCTCCGGCCCCTGGGCGTCGAATTGCTGGAGCGAAATCTCGCCGGTCGATGCCACCTGGAGCGGCACGTAGGGAGCCGCCGCCGCAAGCGCGCCGGCCGGCAACGTGAGCACGCGGAGGAAGAAACCGGGAGGCGCCTGGAACGGCGTCAGCGGCGTGCCGTTCAGTGTCAACCGCACCTCGGCGTTGCCGGCGCCCAGGTGCCGGCCGCCCAGCATCAGGGTGGTGTCGAGCGGCCCTCGCCTGAGCCAGGCGGTGACCGGCGAGCCCGGCAGGCCGGTGCGGTCGTGCGCCGTGACGCCGCCGGCTTCCGCCGTCAGCGACCACCCGCGATCGAGCATCCAGTTCGGCGGCTGCATGCGGTACCAATCGATGCGATCGGGACGCGCGCCGCCCACGAACGGCGGCTCGATGAACTCCCATCGATAGGCGCGCGCGAGATCGCGGGCGCGCGGATCGAACAAGGCCAAGTCGCTGCGGCTGGGGTCGGCCGCGAACCAGACGCGCGCCGCCGGCTCGGCCTGCCACAAGCCAACCAGCGCCAGCCACTCGTGCCCGTGCGGCGCCTTGCTGACGCGCGCGGGCAGGATCGGGGTCGCCCACTCGGCGGCGCGCCGCGCGCCGGCGTGCATGGCGATGGTGTCCACCCGATCGCCGCCGTGCGCGGTGGCGGCCATATCGTCGAAGGCACGGAATACCGGTGCGCCGTCACGCGCGTAGTGCAGCGACGCCGGAATCGCCTGCATCAGGGCGATGGTGGCGATGCCGATGGCCGCCACTGGGAGCGCCCGCGCCGGCAGTCCCTCGGCGGCCGCCACCGCGGCATATGCGATCGCCGGCAGCAGCGGCAGCGCGTACCTGGTCGTCGCGGTCTCCTGGAACAGCAGGTGGAACACGGCGTAGGGGCCGAATACCGCCAGGATGGTCAACAGCACCCGTGGCGCGCGCCACGCGATCCGCGCCCCGCCCACCGCCGCGAGGAGGCACACGGCGATCCCCAGCCACCAGTCCCACGGCCAGATGAACGTGTCCATCAGCGCGTGGGCGACGTCGCGCGCGGAGTGCCGCGTCCAGAGCATCGCCACGCCGGAAAAATCCTCACCGGCCTGCGAGCCAAGCGCCTGGAGGTAGCCGGTGAGGCCGCCGCTTGCCGCAATCAGCGGAATCCCCCAGGTGAGCACCCCTGCCGTGAACCCACCGGCCGCGCCGGCCGCCACGCCGACGTGGCGACGGGCCGCCAGCGCGAGCGCCAGCATCGGCAGCGTCAGCACCGCGGTCTGCGTCCGGATGCCAATCGCCGCCCCCGCCAGCAGCGCCGCCGCCATGATCCGTCGATCGCCGGGCTTGCCGGCCAGCAGCGCAAACGTCCACATCACCGCGGCAAACCCGAGCATGTCGCTCAACGGGCGGAGCGCGGTGAACCAGTAGAGTGGGGACGCGGCCAGCACGAGCGTCGCCCACTGCGCCAGGGAATCGCGCCCTTCGAGCCGCCGCAAGAACAGCAACACCGCGGGCAACGCCGCCGCCCCGGCCAGCGCGCTCCAGAGCGCGAGCCCGCGTGACGCCGCGGCGTCGATGCCGGCCGCGCGCAGAACGGCCGTCGATGCCTTGGACAGCGCGATGTAGACGGGGTACCCGGGTGGATGGGGCTGGTGACGCGCGACGTCGAAGTGGCGCACGCCGAGGGCAAAATTGACGGAGTCCAGATCCTCGAGCGTTCTGGGCAGCAGCGCGAGGTGCGCGGCGAGGAAGAGCAGCAGCAGCGCGAAACCGGCCGTGCGCTGGCGGCTGCCCACTAGACCGGCCGGAGCTTCAACGCCTCGTTCAGGCTGCCGCGACGGTAGCCGCGGAGATCGATGGTGACGTGCGCGTATCCGAGGGCGCGCAGCTCGCGGTCGATGGTGGCGGCGACCTTGGCGTCGAGCGCCCGAGTGATTTCATCGCGGCCGAGTTCCAGCCGCGCGATGGTGTCGTGATGGCGCACGCGGAAGATCCGGAAGCCGAGGTCGCGCAGCACACGCTCGGCGGCGTCGATCGTCCGCAGCTTCTCTTCGGTCACTTCCGTGTGGTACGGGATGCGCGACGAGAGGCACGCGGAGGCGGGCTCATCCCAGGTCGACATCCCGGCGCGCCGGGCCAGCTCGCGGATCTCGTCCTTGGTCAGCTCCGCTTCGTCGAGCGGGCTGAGCACGCCGAACTCGCGGGCCGCCTGCCGTCCGGGCCGATAGTCGCCGCGGTCGTCGGCGTTGCTGCCGTCCACCACCGCCGCGAAATCGCGCGCGCGCGCGATCGCGGTCAAGTGCGTATAGAGCTCATGCTTGCAGTAATAACAGCGGTTCGCGGGATTGGCGCGGTAGTCGGGGTGCTCGACCTCGGAGGTCGGCACCATCTCGTGCCGCAGGTTGAACGCGCGAGCGGTGCCGATGGCGAGATCGCGGTGATGGTCGGGATAACTGGGGCTGTCGGCGGTCACGCAGAGCGCGCGCGCGCCCAGGATGCGGGTGGCGGTGACGGCGACGTAGGCGCTGTCGACCCCGCCGCTGTAGGCGACGAGCACCGAGCCCAGCCCCGCGAGCCGCGCCTCGAGCGCCGCGGCCTTCTCGAGTAGACGGGCGTCATCGTGCCCGGCGGCCTGGGTCACCTGTCCCAGCCCTGGGTGTCCTTGTCCTCGTCCGAGTCGTCGTCGTCATCCGCGTCGTCGTCGTCGGCGTCGAGCTTTTCCTCGTCTTCGTCGTCGTCATCATCATCTTCGTCCTCCTCGTCGGCCATCTCGAGCTCGACGGGGGACACGCCGATAACCTCGAGATTCGACCCGCAGTCCGGGCAGCTAATCAAATCTCCCTTGTCGACGTCGAATTCGTCGACTTCAATCTCGGCGTCACATTCCGGACAGGTGGCCATACACGCTCCTGACGATCACGACAGATAGAAGTTCGAATTATAGCGAGAACCTGATAAATTCTGCAATCAAGCCCGTGAGCAACAAGACCGTCATTGTCGCCGACGACACCGCGTTCGTTCGTGATCGGTTCGCCACGGCCCTCGTGGGGGCCGGCCACAAGGCCCTTACCGTCAAGAGCGCGGCGGAGCTGCTCGCCCACCTCCGGGCCGACCTGGCCGAAATCGACCTGCTGGTGCTGGACCTGCGCCTCCCTCATGCCGGCGGGGTCGAGCTGGTCAGGACGATCCGGAAGATCGACGGCGGCCGTCTGCCGATCCTGGTGTTCAGCGGCACCATCGCCAGCGCCGCGGAGGTCAAGGACCTGGCCGGGCTGGGGGTCGCCGGCTACGTCAACGAATACAGCGCCGTGCAGAACATCCTGCCCTCGCTGGCGCCCCACCTGTTTCCCGACAACTTCAACCGCCGGGGCAGCCCGCGCGTGGTGCTCGGCATCCCCATCGCCTACCGGTTCGGCAACACCATCGCGGCCGCCCTGACGCTGAACCTGAGCAAAGGGGGGATTGCGGTCCGGACGATGAGCCCGCTCGAGCAGCATGCCAAGGTCCGCGTGCGCTTCCGCCTCCCCGGCTCGAAGGTGGACGTGGAAGCCGACTGCCGCGTGGGGTGGAGCGACCGGCGCGTGGGCATGGGGTTGCAATTCGAGAAGGTCGACCCGGCCGATCAGGGCGCGGTCGACGAGTTCGTCGACCAACATTTCTTTACCAACCGCAAAGCCTGAGACCGGGCCAGCTCCGGCCCTGACCCGGCCGACGGCTCACCACGAAGCTCACCCTGGGCACCACGGTCACGCAGTCTCCAATTCCTTTGTGGTCTTCGTGACCTGCGTGGTCTTCGTGCCGTGCCGTCGGCGCGTTCACTCGCGCAATAAGCGCAGCGCGTTGGCAATCACGATGAGCGAGGCGCCCATGTCGGCAACCACCGCCATCCAGAGCGTCGCGATGCCCATGACGGCGAGG